>NZ_JBFAHW010000129.1:0-28777 GCF_040654355.1 Streptomyces sp. NPDC050704
CTGCGCGAGGTCGCGTCCGGCGCCCAGTGGTACCTGGAGAATCCCGAGGCCTCCCACGAGGAGCTTCTGGACGCGCTGATCGAGCGCATCAAGGGTGGGCCGGGTTGATCGTGTAGGCGCGCAGCGCGTCCGCGAGACCCACGCACTGGTCCGCGCCGCTTCGGCGGCCGCTGGCCTTGGATTCCCGGAGCAGCATGCCGGCGACGCCCTGCCGCCAGTCCGGCTCGGTGATGGGGGCGTCGGAGCTCGCACACACGGCGACGCCCGCCTGTACGGCGGAGCGGACGGGCCACTGGTAGGCCGAGCGGGTCTCCCCGACGATCTGGTCCATCAGGTCCGAGATCGTCCACTTGATGCCGGGGTTCATGTTGACCCCGTAGCCGTGCGCGGCGAGTTTGGCCAGGCTCCCGGGACCGATGAAGTCGCCGTGGATGACGTAGTGCCGGGCATCGGGCCGAGGGGCGGCCTCGTGCGCGGCGGCGAAGGCGTCCACGACGGTGTCGATGGCCCGGTCGCCGGTGACGTGCACGCCGAGCTGATAGCCCGCCTCGTGCGCGATACGGATCATCTCGCGCAGCTCGTCCGCCTGGAGCGCGGGCGTGCCGCCGTGGACGCACAGCGCGCCGTGGCCGCCCTCGGGGTACGGCTCGCTCATCCACGCGGTGCGGTTCGGCGGCACACCGTCGCCGAAGATCTTGACGCCGATCACGCGCAGCCGCCGCTCGTCCGCCGACCTCGGCACCTGGAGCCCGTCCAGACCCTTGCGTACGTCGGCGGCGGAGCCGCCCATCGCGGCGGGGAGCAGCAGCACGCTGACCCGGGCCCGCAGCGCGCCCTCGGCGGTCAGTTCGGCGTAGGCGGTGAGGTTGTCGGCGCTCAGCCCGCCGAAGAGGGTGTCGGAACCGGCGGTGCCGAGGCCCGGCTCGGTGTAACTGGTGATGCCGCGCTCGTGCAGGTCCGAGACCAGCGCACGGATCGCCTCGCGGCGCTGCGCGACCGTCGGCGACGGCAGCAGCGCCTGGACGAAGCGCTGGGCCGCCTCCCGCAGGATGCCGGTCGGTTCGCCGTCCGGGTCCCTGTCGATCACCCCGCCAGGAGGCGGCTCGGTCGCCCGGTCGACCCCGGCGGCGCGCAGGGCGGCGCTGTTGGCCCACACCATGTGCGACGAGAAGTCGGTCAGGCACACCGGGTTCTCCGGCGCGGCCCGGTCCAGGTCCGAGCGGCTCGGCATACGGCCCGGTTCGGCCAGGCACTCCGCCAGATAGCCCGGGTCCCATCCCAGCCCGATGACCCACTCCCCCGGGCCCGCCGCTTCGGCCGCCTTCCGTACGGCCTCGGCGATGTCCGCGATGGACCGCACGGCCGGATGGCCCACGTCGATCGCGAACGGCGGCTTGGTCATCGCGTACGCGGCTCCGTGCAGATGCGAGTCGTTGATGCCCGGCAGGACGGTCCGCCCCGCCAGGTCGACCACTCGGGTCGACGGCCCGGCGAGCGCGGCGATCTCGGCGGCCGTGCCGACGGCGGTGATCTCCCGCCCGCGGACGGCCACGGCCTCGGCGACCGTGAAGTCCGCGTCTACGGTCAGGACTTGGCCGCCCGTGAGGATGAGCGTGGGGGTGGGGGCAGGGGCGCGGGACGGAGTCGTGTCCGTACCGCTGTCCGTACGGTTGTCCGTGGCGTTCACTGTCTGAAACCTTTCTCAGTAGTGACTCAGTGGTGACTCGGTAGTGATCAGGCCCGGTTCAGCCGGGGACCGAAGTAGGCGAGCGCGGCGCCGATGACCAGCGAGGTGCCCTGGGCGATCTGCTGCCAGAAGGTCGGCACGCTGAGCAGGGTCAGCCCGTTCTGCAGGCAGCCCAGGAACAGCACGCCGAGCAGCACCCCGAAGACCGACCCGGAGCCGCCGGTCAGGGCCACCCCGCCGAGCAGCACGGCGGTGAGTACCGTCAGTTCGAAACCGGCTCCGGAGGTCCCGGCCGAGGCGCTGTCCAGCACCGATGCCCGGATGGCGCCGGCGAGCGCGGCCGCGGCCGCGGTGAGCACGAAGAGCGCGAACGGCGTACGGCGGATGTTGATCCCGGACAGATACGCGGCCTCCCGGTTGACCCCGATCGCGAACAGATGCCGCCCGCCCGGCGCGAACGCCAGGAACGCCGCCCCCGCCAGCAGCACCAGGGTTGCGATGACGACTGGCGCCGCGATCCCGGCGAGCGTGGCCCCGCCCAGCCAGGCGTACCCGTCGCCGAAGTTGCTCAGCGGCAGCGGGAAGAGCTGCTGGGCCACGCCGCGCACGGCGGTGAGCATGCCGAGGGTGACGATGAACGCCGACAGTCCGAGGTAGCAGCACAGGATGCCGTTGACGGCGCCCACCACCGCCCCGGCCGCCAGCGCACCCAGCACCGACACGGCGAGCGGCTGGTGGTGGGTGCCCGCCAACTGCCCGGCGACCAGGGCGCCGAGGGCGAGGCTGGAGCCGACCGACAGGTCGAGGTAGCCGCTGATGACGAGCAGGGCCAGCGGCACGGCGACGATCGCGATCGTGGCGGCGTCGGTGGCGATCCCGCGCAGGTTCCCCGCGTCCAGAAAGCTGCCCGTCGCCGACTGGAAAACCACGACCATGAGAACGAGCACAGGCAGCAGCGGGTTCCGCCGCACTCCGGCCAGCGCGGTGCCGACGAGCGAGCGGGAGCTCGGGAGGGTGGTCTGCCCGACGCGGCCGAACCCGTCTGCCCTGTCTGCCCCGTCGGCCCGTTTGACGTGTTCGGCCTGTTCGGCGATGGTCATGGCGCTGCTCCTTCGGCGGAACCGGTGGCGTGGGTGTCGGCACGTGCGTCGGGGCATGGGTCGGTACGCAGCTGTTCGGCGGACTCGCCGCCCGCGGGGCTCTCGTGCACCGCCGACAGCAGCGCCTCCTCCGTCAGTTCGGCCCCCGCCAGCTCGCCGACGACCCTTCCTCCGGCGACGACGAGGCAGCGGTGCGCGAGGGCGACGATCTCCTCGGGGTCGGAGGAGGCGAAGAGCACCGCCGTCCGCCGCTCGGCCGCGAGCCGGTTGATGACGCGGTAGATCTCCTGACGGGAGCCGACATCGACGCCCTGGGTCGGCTCGTCGAGCAGCAGGACCGACGGTGTGCGCGAGGCGTTGACCCAGCGGCCGAGGACCAGCTTCTGCTGGTTGCCGCCGGAGTAGGCCGCGGCGGGCAGCCGAGGCGCGAACGGTCGCAGGCCGACCGACCCCGCGAGGTCGGCGAAGACGCGGCGCTCGTCCCGGCGGGACCGTACGCCCCACCGGGCGAGTGCGGAGACGGTGGGCAGCAGCGCATTGTCCTGAGCGCTGAGCCCCGCGAAGACACCCTGTGCGCGGCGATCGCCGGGTACCAACGCGATGCCGGCGGCGAGAGCTTCAGCGGGGCTCCGGGTGACGACGGCACGGTCCGCGACGCGTACGGTGCCACCGGTGCGGGGGCGGCGGCCGAAAAGGGTCTCCAGCAGCCGCGTACGACCGGAGCCGATGAGCCCGTAGAGCCCGACGATCTCGCCTCCGGCGACACCGACATCGACCGGCCCGAAGCCGGGCCCGGTAAGGGCGTCGACCGCGAGGACCGGCGGGCCGCCGACGACCGCGCCGGGCCGGGGCGCCTCACCGGCGGGGGCCGCGTCGACACCGGCCGACACGGCGGAGCCGACGGAGACTGCGGCAGAGGCGGCGGGATCCGCCTTCGGAGCGGCCGAAGCGGAGGAAGTGGAGGAAGCGAGGGAAACGGTGGAAACCGGGGAAGTAGGGGCGCCGAAGGCCGAGTCCGGAGAAGTCGGCGCCGCCCCCACTGAAGCATCCGCGGGCGAACCCGCCGCCGCAGGCGCGGCCGTCGCCCCGGCGATCGTGTCGACGAGTTGCCGGCGGGTGTGGCCGGACATGGACGAGTGGTAGCTGACGCGGCCGTCGCGCAGGACGGTCAGGGCGTCCGCCAGCCGTTCGACCTCGGACAGCAGATGGGTGACGTACACGATGGCCAGGCCCTGTGTCCGCAGATCCTCGACGCGTGCGGCGAGGGCGTCGCTCTCGGTGCTGGAGAGCGCGGCGGTGGGCTCGTCGAGTACGAGGACGGCGGCGCTGCGGCTGAGCGCCTTCGCGATCTCGACCAACTGCCGCTGTCCCATGGGCAGATCGCCGACCCTGTCACGGGGCGAGCAGCTCGCGGCGACCCGTTCAAGCAGCCCGGCGGCGACCTGCTCCTGCGCCCGCCGGTCGACCGCGCCCAGCCGGGAGCGGCGGGTCCACTCCTGGCCCAGGAAGATGTTCTCGGCGACGGTGAGCGGCTCGACGACGCTCAGGGTCTGGAAGATGATCGCGACGCCGGCCGCGATGGACTCGCGCGGGCTCAGCCGGGTGTGCACGGCGCCGCTCACCTCGATGGTGCCCGCGTCGGGGGCGTAGGCGCCGCCCAGGCACTTGATGAGGGTCGACTTCCCGGCACCGTTGTGCCCGAGCAGGGCGTGCACCTGCCCGGCCGGCACGGTCAGGTCCACTCCGTCCAGGGCTTTGGCGCCGCCGAAGGACTTGGCGAGCCCGCTGATGCGCAGGGTCATCGCGGCCGCCTACGCGTTCTGCGCCAGCAGCGCGTCGATCTTCGCGCCGTCGGCCTCGCGGACCAGCGTGACGGGCACGTTCACGCTCGGCTTCGCCTTGCCGGCCGCCACCGCCAGCGGTACGTCCACGATCGCCGCCGCGATGTCCTTCGGGGCGAGCGCGGACGACGCTCGGTAGAAGGTGCCCTGCTTGATGGCGATGAGCGACGGCGCCGACCCGTCCTGGCCGCCGACGAAGGTCCTGGCGTCGGCCCTTGCCCGGCCCGCCTGCTGGAGCGCCTTGAACCCGCCGTAGGCGGCGGCGTCGGTGACGCCCAGGATGATGTTGAGGTCGCGGTGCTTGGCCAGGATCGCGTTGGACTTGGACAGGCCGGTGTCCGGGTCGATGGCCTGCTCCTGGGCGACCACGTCCACGCCCGGGGCGAGCTCGGTGAACGCGTCGATCATGCCCTTCGTACGGTCGCGGCCGAGCTGGATCGCGCTGTCGGTCAGGAAGGCGATCTTGCCCTTGCCGCCCAGCGTCTCGTTGGCCCACTCGGCCGCGGCCCGGCCGAGCAGTCTGCCGCCCTCGACGAAGCTGAACTGGATGTCCGCGCTCTGGTTCGTCAGCGAACCTCCGTACGTCACCCAGATCAGCCCGGCGTCGAGTGCGTTCTCGGCGATCTTCTCGGTGGCCTCGAAGACCATCGGGAACGACACGATCGCCGGGACCCTCTGAGCGATCCACGCGTTGAGGTTCGACGCCTGGGTGTCGGGGCTGCTCTGGTCGCTGGTGGTGACCAGGCCGACGCCGTGCTTCTTCGCGCCGGCCGTGGAGAGCTTGACCAGCGTCGTGTACAGCGGAAGCTGGGTGAAGGGATAGTCCAGGCCGATCTTCGACAGGCTCTTGGCCGCGGCGGAGCGGGTCGCGGACGACGAGGCGGTACTGCTCGGCGCGCCGCAGGCACTCAGCGCGGCCGCGGCGGTCAGACCACCGGACAGTGCGAGGAAGTTTCTACGGGACGCACCCGGTCCAGGTCCAGGTCCAGATCCGCGGGACGCAAGGGGCAGGTCTCTCATGACGGGGCCTCTCATCGGGGTGCCGCCACAGCAGCGGTGTGGCGAACAGCAAAGCCCCGGACGCCGGTGGCCCACCATCCGTACAAATACGGACCCCGGTCGGTGGCGACACCATCCGGTTACAGGAGGGTGAACCTCTTGTCCGGATTACCGCGAGCCCTTTACGTTAGGGACCAAACGATTCCAGCCGCTCGCCCGCCCCACAGGAGGCGAGGATGCTCAGCCACCACCAGATCGAGGCGGCCACCCGCATCGGCATGCTCACGCGCGAGCGCGACACCGCGTCGGCCGGCGCCGAAGCCCTGCGGCTGCTGACGAGCGCCCTGCCGAACGACGCCTCGACGCTCACCGCCCTCGACCCGTTCAGCGGCGCCCATGTCCGCGTCGCCGGCGCGGGAGGCGGCACGGACGCCGACGACACCGCCCGGTCGCTGACCGAGACCTTCGTCGGCACGCCCTCGTACCGCAAGGTGCTCGCCGAGCCGCTGCCGCCGTCCATCTCCGACGAGGCCGGACAGCCGTACCGCCACAGCCGGTTCTACGAGGAGCATGTCCGTCCCGCCGGCTTCCGCGACGCCATGAGCGGCGCCCTCCACCACCACGGCCGCTACGTCGGCATGATCCATCTCGCCGCCGAACGCCCCGGCGTCTTCACCCGCGAGGCCCGCCACCTCCTCGCCTCCGTGATCCCCGCCCTGGCCGCCCTCGCCGACCCCACCGCCCGGATCAGCGATCATCCCGACCTGCCCGACGACGCGTCGGCGGCCCTCGTCACCCCGGACGGCGTCCTCGCCCTGCCCGGCCGGGACCGACCGGCGGTTCTGGACGACGCGGCGTTCGACTGCCTGGTGCGGGAGTTCGACGCTTCCGGCGGACACCGGCTGCGACTGCTCTGGCCCGTCGGCCGTGACTGGTACCGCGTCGGCCTCGCCCGTCACGCCCTCGGCTTCCCAACTACCCTCCCCCACCCTGCCGTTCTGGTCCACGCCCGACCCACCCCGCTGCCCTACGGCCTCAGCCCCCGTGAGCTGGACGTCCTCACCCGGGCCGCCATGGGCCACACCAATCAGGCCATCGCCGGGCACCTGTTCCTCTCCCCGCGCACCGTCCACAGCCACATCGAGCACATGCTCCGCAAGACCGGCTGCTCCTCCCGCTCCGAAGCCACCGCCCTCGCGGTCCGCGACGGCCTGCTCCGCCCCGCCCCGGACAGCGTCCGGCACTTCGCCGAGGGCCACACCGGACAGTTCTAGAGCCCGTGCGCTAGGAGGATTCGGAGCCCGACATCTCGATCTCGCCGGGCACGGATGTCAACGGCACCGCGGCGCCGGTCTCCGGCTCTCCGGCTCTCCGGCCTCGCCCGACCCACCCCGAACCACCTGTGCGAGGAACCCGTCGACCAGGCCGTACGCCCGCTGCCGGGACTCCTCGCGGAGGGCACGCGTCTCGGCGATCAGCCGGTCGGGGTCCACTCCGAACTCCTCGGCCTGGCGGCGGCCGCCGAGGTCGAGCCACTGCAGGAGCGTCTCCTCGGTGAGCTCGGGGTGGAACTGCACACCGAGCGCCCGCCCGATCCGGAACGCCTGCGGACCGACCGGGCCGCGAGCCAGCTCGACGGCGCCGGGCGGGAGCACGAACCGGTCGAAGTGCCACTGGAACCACGGCCCCCGGGCGATCAGCCCGGGCGCGTCCGACTCGACCGTCGACCAGCCGATCTCGGGACGCGGGGCACGCTCCACGGCCCCGCCGAGCGCGGCGGCCAGCGCCTGGGCCCCGAAGCAGATGCCGAGCACGGGGACGTCCGCGGCGAAGGCGTCCCGCAGCAGGACCAGTTCGCGGTCGACCCACGGGCCGATCACGGCCCGGTCGTAGACGGACCACGGGGCACCGAGCAGCACCAGCAGTTCGTACCCGGCGGGGTCGGGGAAGGTGAAATCCACGCCGGGGGCGTGGTGATGCTCCGCGGGCACGACGGTCAACTCATCGAGTGCGTAGCCGAGTTCAGCGAGGCGGTCACCGATCGGGCCCAGCAGCGACGCGTGGTCATGGCGTATGACTAGAGCACGCACGTGGGTTCTCCATTGGTCGGCATGGCGGGCGGCACACCTTCACCATACCGTTTGGAGCCAAACGCAACCGGCGGGCGCGCCCCGCCCGTCAGTACGTCGCCCTTCCGCCGCTGATGTCATAGACGGCTCCGGTGGAGAAGCTGACCCGATCGGAAGCCAGGAACGCGACCAGCTCGGCCACCTCCTCCGGACGGCCGACCCGGTTCATCGGGATGAGGCCGGTAATGTGGGCCAGCACGTCGGGGGCCGTGCTCGCGTTCATGGGGGTGGCGATGACGGCGGGGGCGATGACGTTGACCAGGACGCCGGTGGTGGCGAGTTCCTTGCCCGCGGACTTGGTGAGGGCGATCACGGCGGCCTTGGACGCGGAGTAGACCGACAGGTCGGGGTTGCCGTCCTTGCCCGCCATGCTGGCGAAGTTGACCACCCGGCCCCAGCCGCGGTCGCGCATGCCGGGGACGAACGTCCGCATGGTGTTCACGGTGCCCAGGACGTTGGTGTCGAGGACGCGGCGCCATTCCTCCGACGTGGTCTCGACCAGCGGCTTGTTCGGTCCGACGATGCCGGCCGAGTTGACCAGTACGTCCACGGGACCGACCTCTTCGGCTACCCGGCGCAGTGCCTGTTCGTCCGTCACGTCCGCGCGGATGTCGGCTCCGGCGAGGTCGAGTGTGATCACCTTCAGTCCGTCGGCCCTGAGCCGTTCGGCGGTGGCCGCGCCGAGTCCGCCGGCGCCTCCGGTGACGAGGGCCGACCTGGTGGCCGTCATGCCTGTCCTCGGGAGTCAGTGGGATTCACGGCTGACCTCCGAGCCGCTGGAACCGACGAGGAAGTCCAGGTCGGCGCCGGTGTCGGCCTGCTGGACGTGGTCGACGTAGAGGCGTTCCCAGCCGCGCCGGGGGTTCGCGAATCCGGTGACGGTGGCCTCGTTCGGGATCCTGCGGGCGAGTTCGTCGGCCGGCACGTCGAGGTCGATGCGGCGGGCTTCGACGTCGAGGCTGATGAAGTCCCCCGTGCGCGCGAGCGCGAGCGGGCCGCCGGCCGCCGCCTCCGGTGCCACGTGCAGGACGACAGTGCCGTAGGCGGTGCCGCTCATCCGGCCGTCGCAGACGCGGACCATGTCGCGGACACCCTGTTCGAGAAGCTTCGTCGGCAGCGGCATGTTCGCCACCTCGGGCATGCCCGGGTAGCCCTTGGGCCCGCAGCCGCGCAGTACGAGGACGGAGTCGGCGTCGACGTCCAGCTCCGGGTCGTCGATGCGGGCGTGGAAGTCCTCGATGCTGTCGAACACGACCGCCCGGCCACGGTGTCGCAGCAGGTGCGGTGAGGCCGCCGCGGGCTTGATGAGCGCCCCGTCCGGTGCGAGGTTGCCCCGCAGGACGGCGATGCCGCCCTCCGCGACCAGCGGATTCGTGCGGGTTCGGATGACCTCGGAGTCCCAGATCGGGGCGTCGTCGAGGCAGTCCACCAGCGGTTTGCCGGTGACGGTCAGCGCGTCGGGGTCCAGCAGGTCACGGACCTCTCGCAGGACGGCGAGCAGGCCTCCGGCGCGGTGGAAGTCGTCCATGAGGAAACGGCCGGCCGGCAGGAGGTCCACGAGGACCGGCACGCGGGAGCCGATGCGGTCGAAGTCGTCGAGTGACAGGTCGACCCCGAGGCGGCCGGCGATGGCCGTCAGGTGGACGACCGCGTTGGTCGAACCGCCGACGGCGGCCAGCGCCACGATCGCGTTGTGGAAGGACGCCTTGGTGAGGAAGGTGCCCGGGCGCCGGTCGGCGGAGACCATCTCCACCGCCAGCCGGCCGGTGCCGTGGGCGGCCTCCAGCAGGCGGCTGTCTGGGGCGGGGGTGCCGGCCACACCGGGGACGACCGTGCCCAGGGCCTCCGCCACCAGCGCCATCGTCGAGGCGGTCCCCATGGTGTTGCAGTGTCCGCGGCTGCGGATCATCGACGACTCGGAGCGGGTGAACTGCTCCTGGGAGAGCGTCCCGGCCCGCACCTCCTCCGACAGCCGCCACACGTCGGTGCCGCAGCCCAGCGGCGCGCCCCGGAAGGTCCCCGTCAGCATCGGCCCGCCCGGCACCACGACGGCGGGCAGGTCCACCGAAGCGGCGGCCATGAGCAGCGACGGGATCGTCTTGTCGCAGCCGCCCAGCAGAACGACGCCGTCGACGGGATTGGCCCGGAGCATCTCCTCCGTGGCCATCGCCGCCATGTTGCGCCAGAGCATCGCCGTGGGCCGCACCTGCGTCTCGCCCAGCGACACCACGGGCAGGTCCAGCGGGATGCCGCCGGCCTCGTACACGCCGTTGCGGACGGACGCCGCCACCTCGTTCAGATGCGCGTTGCAGGGCGTCAGGTCCGAGGCGGTGTTGGCGATGGCGATCTGCGGCCGGCCGGTGAAGGCGTCTCCCGGCACGCCCCGGCGCATCCACGCCCGATGGATGTAGGCGTTGCGGTCCTGGCCCTCGTACCACTGTGCGCTCCGGAGACTCACCCTTGAGTTCCTTCCAATAACCGATACGACGGTCTAATATTTGGAACGCCATGAAGCATACGCAGACGTTCGACGGATCAACAGACCCCGGCGAGGACAGCCCAACAGGCGCTGACAGCAACCGACTTGTGGGCTCGGACCGGGTACTCGCCGTCCTCAAGGAACTCGCGGGCCATCCCGAGGGAGCGGGGCTGGATGAGCTGACCCGGGTGATCGGCAGCCCCAAGCCGACGGTGCACCGGGCCCTGGGGGCGCTGCGCCGGGCAGGCCTGGCCGACCAGGACGCCCGCGGCCGGTACGTACTGGGCGACGAGTTCCTCCGGATGGCCTTCGCCCACCACGAGGCCCGCCCCGAGCACGTCCGCATCCGCCCCGTACTCGAAGGGCTGGCCGCCCGGTTCGGCGAGAGCGCGCACTACGCGGTCCTCGACGGCCGGGAGGTCGTCTACCGCGCCAAGGTCGACCCGCCCACCGGCGCCGTCCGGCTGACCTCGACGGTCGGCGGCCGCAACCCCGCCCACGCCACCGGCGTCGGAAAGCTGCTGCTCGCCCACCGGTTGGACACCCTCGACGAGGTCGAGGCGTGGATCGGCGGCATGTCCCTGGTACGCCGCACACCGCACACCCTGTGCACGGCCGCCGACCTGTACCAGGAGCTGCGGGCCACCCGTGAACGCGGCTATGCCCTCGACGACCAGGAGAACGAGACCGGAGTCAGCTGCCTCGCCCTGCCCGTCTACGCCACCTCACCGGCCGCCCCCTCCGGCGCCGTGAGCATCAGCGCCCTGACCTACCGGACTCCCCTGCGCACCCTGGTCGACGCGGTCGACGAGATCCGCGCGCGGCTCGGAGCCCTGGGAGAGCCGCACCACTGAGCGGAGCGACGCCGCTACGCGGGTGTGCCCGCCGCGCCACCGTGCTCGCCCGGTCCGCCTGACCCACCTGATCCCGTTCGGACCCGATCCCTCCTGTCCCGCCGGCCCACCACTGGAGACTGAACCCGTGTACCTCATGCGCATAGGCACCCCCGGCGCCGAGAAGCCCGTCGCCCGCATCGACGACGAGACGTACGTCGACCTCTCCGACCTCGTCACGGACTTCGACGAGGCGTTCTTCGGCTCGGGCGGCATCGACCGCGTCCGCCCGGTCGTGACCGAGCGGGTGACCGCGGGCCAGGTGTCCCGCTTCGCCGGGGAACGCGTCGGCGCGCCCATCGCCCGCCCGCACCAGATCCTGTGCATCGGGCTCAACTACCGCGACCACGCGGCCGAGACCGGGCTGCCCGTGCCCGACGAGCCGATCCTGTTCACCAAGTCGCCCAACACCCTCGTCGGACCCAACGACGACGTACGCATCCCGCGCGGCTCCACCAAGCCCGACTGGGAGGTCGAGCTCGGCATCGTGATCGGCCGGCGCACCAGCTACCTGGACTCGGTGGAGGAGGCCCGCGAAGCCATCGCCGGCTACGTGGTCGTCAACGACGTCAGCGAGCGCGCCTTCCAGATGGAACGCGGCGGGCAGTGGGCCAAGGGCAAGTCGGCCGAGACCTTCAACCCCGCGGGTCCGTGGCTGGCCACCACCGACGAGATCGACGACGTCCTCGCACTGGACATGTGGCTGGACGTGAACGGGGTCCGCCGCCAGAACGGCAGCACCAAGACGATGGTCTTCGACCCGTACTTCATCGTGCACTATCTGAGCCAGTTCCTGGTCCTGGAGCCCGGCGACCTGATCAACACGGGCACTCCGCCCGGCGTCGGCATGGGCTTCACCCCACCGGTGTGGCTGCGGCCCGGCGACGTGATGGAACTGGGCATCCGACACCTCGGTACGCAACGGCAGCACGTGCTCGGGCCACGGTGAGCATCCGTTCCATGCGCGCGTTCGTGCTGACGGCTCCCGGCAGGTACGCGGTGCGGGAGGTCCCGGCGCCGGTGGCCGCCCCCGGCGAAGTCGTCGTCGACGTCGAGCGGGTCGGCGTGTGCGGCACCGACGTCGAGTTCTTCACCGGTGACATGGCCTACCTCCACCAGGGACACTCCGCCTACCCGATGCGACTGGGCCACGAGTGGGCCGGTCGCGTGGCGGCGGTCGGCGACGGTGTCGACCCCGCCTGGTTCGGCCGGCGCGTCATGGGCGACACCATGCTCGGCTGCGGCACCTGCCGCCGCTGCCGACGGGGCGACCAGCACGTCTGCGAGAAGCGGCAGGAGGTCGGCGTTCGCGGGGAACGGCCCGGCGCCCTGGCCGAGCAACTCGCGACACCGGCCTCCTCGTTGCACGTCCTGCCCGACTCCGTCGACGCCGTCCTCGGCGCACTGGTGGAGCCCGGCGGCAACGCCCTGCGCGCCGCGCGGGCCGCTGCCCCGCGACCCGGGGACCGGGCGCTGGTGCTCGGTCCTGGCACCATCGGGCTGCTGGCCGCTATGTTCCTCCGCGCCGCCGGTGCGGAGGTGCACCTGATGGGCCGCACCGAAAGCTCCCTCGCCTTCGCCCGCGATCTGGGCTTCGCGCACGTGTACACGGACGAGTCCATCCCGGATCTGCCGTTCGACGCTGTCGTGGACGCCACGAACGCCGCCCAACTGCCCGCCCTGGCCTTGGAGTTGGTCGAGCCGGCCGGCCGCGTCGTGTACATCGGACTGGCCGGCGGGCCCAGCCGGATCGACACCCGCGCACTCGTCCTCAAGGACGTCACCGCGGTAGGCATCCTCTCCGCCTCCCCCGGCCTCGACGCCACCGTCCGGGCGTACGCCGACGGATCGGTCGACCCCAGGCCACTCGTCGCCGCGACCGTCACCCTGGAACAGGCCGGCCCCGTCCTCGCCGGCGAGCGCCCGGCCGGCGCCGGCCCGGGCCCCAAGATCCACGTCGACCCACGCGCGGGCTGACGGACGACCCGCCGGCTCTCACCCCGGTCATCCGATGGATGGGTACTCGTAGCTCAGAGTCCCCTCGCCGGGAACAGGGCCCGGAGCTCCCAGCCGTGGCCGGTCCTGGGTCCCGCGTGCAGTTCGCCGCCCAGCGCGGTGACGCGTTCGCTCAGGCCGACGAGGCCGAAGCCGCCGCCGTGCGCCGCGGCGGGGAGCTGGGTGCCGCCGCGGCCGTCGTCGGACACTGTCACCGCCAGACTGCCGTCGCCGGTGTGGCGCAGGCCTACGGTGATCTCGGTGGCGTCGGCGGCGTGACGTCGTACGTTGGTCAGCGCTTCCTGGACGACACGGAAGGCGGCCGCCTGCACTTCGTGAGGCAGGTCCGCCGACACGGCGGCGTCCCGGTGCAGGGTGACCTTCTGGACCGGGCTCGCGAAACCCTCGATCAGTTCGGTGATGGCGGCCAGGTCACCGACGGGGCGCCGGTCGGCCTCCTCCGTGGTGGTGTCGCGCAGCACGCCCACCGTGCGGCGCATCGACGCGAGCGCCTCCGTGGCGGCGCGTTCGATACCGGCCAGGACGGGGTCCAGGTCCTCCGCCGGCCGGGTGGCCGCGGCAGTGCCGGCGGTCGCGGCCGCCATCATGCGGGCCATCTGGGTCTGCACGAGGATGCCGGTGACGTGGTGGGCGACGAAGTCGTGCAGATCGGCGGCGATCGCCACGCGCTCCTCCCGGCGCGTCTCGGCGACGGCGACGGTACGGCGGTAGTCAAGCGAGCGCAGGTAGGCCGCGAGTCCGGTGGTGAGTCCGACCAGGACCACGCCCACCATGAAGTAGGCCGTCGCCTCGTCCGGCAGCGACCGGAAGTACCGCAGCGGCGTGGCGAGCAGGGCGCCCGCGTCCAGTACGCCGCAGGCCATGGCCCAGCGCGGCGGGCAGTGCCGTACGGCGATGAACAGCAGGCACAGCAGGACGGCGATCTCGCCCGGGCCGAACGGAGCGTCCCGGCGCTGCAGGATCGAAGCCCCCGTGTACAGGAGGGAGAGGAGGGCGGGTACGGCGGTGCGCAGCTGCGGGGTGAGCCACCCGGGCCGCCGTGCGGCCGGCCACAGCACGGCGGCCAGGCCGACCACCAGGACGGCCGCCGCGCGCCAGACGCTGTAGCGCACGTCGGTCGCGACCTGCAGATCGACGACCGACACCGCGAGCAGGGCGCCCACCGCGGCACCTCGCGCCCAGCCCCGGGCCCACGTGAATCTCATGGAGATCACCGTATGCGCAGCCGTCGTCGGCGGGATCGGCCGAACGGCCGAGGCTGGTACGGTTCCGCCTCCGGATATCAGGAGTGCGTTCATGCTGGACACCAAGTTCGTCGTCGGCGTCGTCGGTGGCGCGACCGCCGTGCTCGTCCTCGGCGGTCTCGGCACCCATCGGTTTTCCGGCACCGAGTCGACCACCGAGCTCGATCAGTTCGACACCGTGATGGTGGACGGCCACAAGGCCCTTGCGCCCGACATCGTCGCCGGCCGCACCCAGAGCAAATACCACCCGCTGCCATGGGTCGGCGTGAAGGTGAGCGTGTCCTGCCCGACCGGTTTGAAAGCGATCACCGGTACCACCCTCACCTGCACCGGCAAGAGGAACGACGGCACCACCATCGACATTCCGGTGACCGTGACCAAGGTGACGGACTCCCACATCACCTGGAAGTTCCAGCGCTGAGAGGGCGGAGAGCGGACCATGCGCGCCGTCGAGGCCCCGGCGCGCGCCGACCGCGAGCACCTCGGCCTTCCGTGCGGCGCGTCATTCGTCGGCGGCATGCAGGAGTGACTGCACTGTCCCGTCCTCGCTGAAGCGGAAGCGCAGGACCCATTCGCAGTAGTCGCGGGTCAGCTTGTCGGGGTGTTCGCGCAAGGACAGCAGCAGTTGCTCGCTGAGATCCTTTGCCTCGCCCCGGCGGTTCTGGGCGATAAAGGTCAGCAGGTAGACGAGGGCCCTGGCCACCGGAAGGAAGCGTTCGTCGGTCTTGAGGCGATCACTGTCCACGAGCTCCGCGAGGATGGGCGCGATCTCCTCGCGTACGGACGTGAGTTGATTGAGGTCGCGCGCGCCGAAGCCGGCTCCGAAGCAGTCGCCGATGGCGAAGAGCACAGCGTGCATCTCCGTGATCTGCGCTCGGGTGGGATCTCCCTGCAGCTTGAGGTGCGCGTCCTTGCACGCCTTGGTCAGGATGGTCGCCACGCTGGAGTCGCGGCATTGCAGGTAGCCGATGGCGAACAGGACACGGATCCGAAGCCAGGATTCGGTCCTCTCGTTCCGCAGCACCTGGGCGAGAGCCTTGATGACCGGGCGCGCCCAGCCGCCGGCCAGGAGCGTGTCGATGGCCTGACGGCGTTGCACTCCGGCGTTCTGCAGCAGCACATGCAGGAAGAGGACCTTCGTGGGCCGCAGAATCTGCGCCGGGATCCCCCGGGAATCCAGGGAGTTCGCCGCATCCTGAACGACCTGGAACCACGGATCCTCCGCCGCGTCGGGCTCCGGCCACTGGTTGCAGACCGGGACCTTGGCATCGAGTACGGACTCGAGTGTCATGGCCACCCAGCGCATTCCAGCCGCGGCGTCCTTGCGGGCCTCGGGATGCCGGAACTGCGTGACGAGCTCACGCAGCCGCGCTTCGACTTCCTGGACGCGCTCTCCCTCGACGGCATCGTCACGGTGCCGGGGGTTGTTGGTCAACGTGCGCTGCCACAGCCCGAGAGCCGCGGTGCCGCGTTCCCTCAACGTCGCTGTGGTGTCCTCGGCGCGGGCGAGGAGAAGGGCGCGGACCCAGTCGCCGTCCGGGTCGTCGTGGGACGACCACCGATGGGGGATGGCGATGGCCAGTTCGAGATCCAGTGAGCGTCCCGGGTAGCTGCTCCTGCCGCGCAACTGCTCGCAGTTCTCCAGGAGATCGGTCACCCATCGTCTGAGTTCGCTGTTGGGGGCGGTGTCCCCGCACAGGTGGACCAGCTTGGTCACGGCCCGCCAGAGCCGGAATCCCAGCGGTGAGTCCCGTAGGTCCTTTTCGATGAGCAGGACCAGTTCGCCGTCGTACGCCCACTTGGTCAGCGCACCGAGCAGGACCAGCGCGTCAATGTTGCGGGAGGTCGGCGGAGCGCCACCGATCAGAGCCAGGCGGCTGATGAGGAGTTTGGTCTTCCCCTTCTTGTACTTCTCTTTGAGGCTGGTCGCGGTCCGGCGGGGTCCCGCCTGCCCCTCCGGTATGAGCAGGGACAACAGGGCCGAGGCCTGCATCAGCACCGCGAACTCGGTGTCCGCCTCCTCCTCCAGCATCTCCCAGGTCCAGTTGGCCGGGGTATGCGCGATCAGGCTGTCCTGTTTGGTCAGTCCCCGCAGCCGGATGCCGAGCGAGTTCAGCCCGCCCAGGGACGCGGTGTCGGCGGCCAGCGCCACGATGCTGCTGTCCAGGCGGCGCAGCAGGGCTCCTTCCGTGTCGTTCTGGTGCTTCGTGGGGCTGCCCAGCGTCCTGATGATCTTCGACAGAGCCGGGCCCTTCATGCCCGCCGCGAGGGCCACGGTGTTCTCGGTGACCCCGCGATCCTGCTTCAGTCGCGCCAGTTGGGCGACCAGGGCGTATCGCAGAAGCTGGCCCGCGTCGTCGATGTCATCAATGTCGCCGCGATCGCCATCTTGCCCACTTTTGCCCTCTTGCCCCGGAAGCATGTCCGGAAGTTAGCAGCATCGTTTCCCGGAGGAAACGGTTCCGTCGCCAAGGGCGCCCATGCCGTTACGCAAAGCCGCAGCCACCGTCCTTACCTGGGAAATCCAGATTCTTTACGTCGTCTGCCGTGTCTTGTTGAGGCATTGGGGCCAGGTGAATGCTTGAAAACAAGGACGGCCCCCGAGACCTGTGAAGGTCTCAGGGGCCAATTCGAAGATCGGGACCGGGGTGATCTGCAGTCGCCCCGGCTCTGGCATACAGCCTCAGGAGCCGAAAATGCCAGCCATCTCCACCCCTGAAGGTAGTCCACGGCACCGGTGGACGCTAGTGCTTCCCACTCAGCTCAGCGGCTGCCAGCCCGAGTGGTTCACCACCGGCTTCGGCCTGGGCTACATCGGGCTCGCGCACACCGCCCAGATCAAGTTCGACATCACCGGCACCACTGCCGGCTTCGTCCTGTACACGGCGTGCGTGGTGCTGGGCGCGATCACCGGCAAGCTGGTGAGGAGCCTGACCGACCGGCTGACGCGCAGCGGCGCCAAGGCCGACCGCATCCCCCGGATCTTCGCCGCGGGCATCGTGCTGACCGGCATGGGCGCGGGCATGATTCCGGGGACCACCGCGATGTCCGCCGCGCCCCACGAGTGGACGGTTCAGTGGCTCTGGCTCGCCACCGGAGCGCTCCTGGTCGTACTGACCCTCATCGGCGAGGCACTGGTGTGCTGGTTCCCCGCCGCTGAGCCCGAGCCGGCCCCTCCCGTCGTCACCCCCGTCCCCACGCCGCGCCCGCGCCGCCGGCGGCTGCGCCCCGACTCGGTCTGAGCACACTCCGCCCTGCGCGTCCGGCAGCGGACGCGCAGGGCGCCGTCCGCCACGAGCGACCGGTGCCTCCCACCCCGTTAAGGAGAACAGCATGGCGAACACCCCTCTCATCCCCGGGATCCTCGACGCGCATCCGGACGGCACCCATCTCTGCGTCAAGTGCGCGTGGTGTCACACCTGGCACAGTGCGCCGGCCGCTGACGACATGGCACCTGGGCAGGTGACCCATCTGATCTCCCGGTGCACCGTCCCCAACAGCCCGTATCGCGAGACCGGTTACTCCGTAAAGATCACCCACAGGCGCAGGCGGCGCTCCCGCGGTTGCTCCCGAGGCCGCTTCTGGTGGAGCCCACGCCGGGCCCATGTCGCCGCGCCCCGTTCCCAGGTGGCGAACTGACGCCGCCTCGCGACCGCGGCGCCGCCCCTCCCCCGCCTCGGCCGGTCACATCAGACGGCCGGCTGCGTCTCTTCCCGTCGGCAGTACAGGAAGAGGTGGGGCTCGGGGGCGGCGTCGGGGTGGGCCGGAGTGAACATCGCGTGGTGCTCGGACTCCACCGCGAGACCCGCCCGGTTCAGGAGGGCCACGAGGTCCTCGGCGGCGAAGCTCGTCGCCCGGACGGGCTGCCCCATGAACTCGACCGCGACGTCCTCCACGTCGACGGGCACGGTGGCGAGCACCAGGCTGCCGCCCGGCCGCAGGGCCCGCGCCAGCCTTCCCATCAGGTCCGACTGCCGCTCGCGGGACATCTGCAGCAGCGAGAAGTACACGCAGACCGCGTCGAACGAGCCGTCCTGGAGCGGAACTTCGGCGATGTCGGCGCGCCGGAACGTGGCGTCGGGAACTCGCCGGGTGGCGAGTTCCACCATGACGGGTGAGACGTCGATCCCCAGTACGTCGTGGCCCGCCGCGGCGAGCGTCGAGGCCGTGGGACGCCCTGTTCCGCTGCCGACGTCCAGCACCCTGCTGCCGGGGGCGAGCCGCCCGAGCAGCCACTCCAGCGATGCCAGGTGCGCCTCGGAGTGGGCGAACGCCTCCTCGTACACGGGCCCGAGCGCGTCGAAGACCACTGCCGCCCGCTGTCCTTGAACCCCGTCGGTCAAGACACGCCTCCCGTTGCGCTGTGCCCCTGCCGGGCCGTGCCGGGCATCGTCGCATCCCTGAGAGCGGCACACAACGCCGCCCGACCGGCGTCCCGGCGACGCGAGGGCCGACGGGTGCGGCTTGCGGGCACGAGCAACGGCACGGCAGGGTGCGGGGCGTGGCCACTCTGCTGATCGTGCATCACACGCCCTCGCCCAACTGCCAGGCGATGTTCGAAGCCGTCGTATCCGGTGCCACGGCCCCGGAGATCGAGGACGTCCAGGTCGTACGCCGGGCCGCGTTGTCCGCGACGGCGTCGGACGTGCTGGCCGCGGACGGATATCTGCTCGGCACCCCGGCGAACCTCGGCTACATGTCCGGCGCCCTCAAGCACTTCTTCGACCAGGTGTACTACCCGTGCCTGGACGCGACACGAGGTCGGCCGTTCGGGGTCTACGTGCACGGCGGGAGCGATGTGACGGGGGCCCTGCGCGGGATCGGGTCGATCACGACGGGCCTCGGCTGGCGCGGCGCGGCCGAGCCGGTGACCGTCACCGGCGAGCCGGGCAAGGCCGACATCGAGGCGTGCTGGGAGCTGGGGGCGACGGTCGCGGCCGGGTTGACGGACTGACCGGCCGAAGCGGTGCGAACCATGGTTGCCGCGGTGACGACCGCGCTGACGTGTCTGCTGGTGGGGGCCGCCGTCTCAGGGTGCGGGGGTAGGGCAGACCGGAGAGCTTGAACCGGATATGTATGCGGTGCGGTTCCAGGATTCCGAGGTCGTAGCTGACCCCGAAGAGTTACCGCGCTTTGACAGGGCCCGGCGGTCGCTCCCGAGACAGGGAATAGGCCGCCGGGCCCGTCTGGCGCGCCAGTCCCCGTCCCCACGGGTCGGCACGCGGCGGGGCCGTCCTCCTCCGCTTAGGGGTTACGGCCCCTGTCTTTGATTCAGGTACCGAGGAACCTCAGGGCTTCGTAGCCGAACTCCTCGGCCCTCGCCCACTCGGGGGCCAGGGCGGCGCCGACCGGGTCGGCACCTATGAACCGCGCGGCCTGCGCCGTAAGGAGCGCGACACTGTCCTGCCGACGCTCCCGGCCTCGGTGATCGCCGTCGCCAAGTCATCCTCCTGCGGTGGAGCGCGCGTGGACTGATCACGCCCGACGCTACGGAGGGATGCCTGGATGCGGATCCGTCACCGCATCGGTCAGCGAGTTACCAAATGGGGATGAAAGTGAGGTATCGCGTCGACTTCGAGGTTCTTCGAGGACGGCCCGCGCCTGATGAGCTGGCCGGCGGTGGCTGCCCAGCGCGGCAACGTCAACGTCAACGTCAACGTCAACGTCAACGTCAACGAGAGGCGTCCGTCCCTGACGCCGCTGAGAACCCCCTGTCCAGGATCTCCCCCAACAAAGGCTCAGGGCCCCTTGGCAGCTCGGGTCGCGAAACCGATCCGAGCACCAACGGGCCCTGCTGTCGCTGCGTCGAGCACCCCGTTACATGTTGATCATGTGTCCGGCGAGGCCGTGGACGGCTTCCTTGACCGCCTCGCCCAGCGTGGGGTGGGCGTGGACGTTGCGGGCGACCTCGTGGACCGTGAGGTCCCACTGCTGGGCCAGGGTCAGTTCGGGGAGCAGTTCGGTGACGTCGGGGCCGATGAGGTGGCCGCCGAGGAGCTCACCGTGCTTGGCGTCGCTGATCAGCTTCACGAAGCCGCTCGCGTCGCCCAGGCCGTGGGCCTTGGCGTTCGCGGTGAACGGGAACTTGGCCACCTGGACGTCGAAGCCCTTCTCCCTGGCCTGCGCCTCGGTGTAGCCGAAGCTGGCGATCTGCGGCTGGCAGAAGGTGGCACGCGGGATCATCACGTAGTCCAGCTCCATCGTCTCCGCGTCCGCGATCGTCTCGGCGGCGACCACGCCCATCGCCTCGGCGGCGTGCGCGAGCATCAGCTTCGCGGTGACGTCGCCGATGGCGTAGATGTGCGGGACGGAGGTGCGGCAGCGGCCGTCGACGTCGATCGCGCCGCGCTCGGTGACACGCACGCCGGTGTTCTCCAGGCCGTAGCCGGTGACGTTCGGGGCGAAGCCGATCGCCTGCAGGACCTTGTCGGCCTCCAGGACCTGCTGGGCGCCGTCCTTGCCGGTGACCGTGACACGGACCTGCGGGCCCGACTCGTCGATCGACTCGACGCGGGTCGAGGTGAGCACGTCGATGCCCAACTTCCGGTACTGCTTGGCCAGCTCGGCGGAGACCTCGACGTCCTCCAGCGGGGCGACCCGGTCCAGGAACTCGACGACGGTGACCTTCACGCCGTAGTTGTGCAGCACGTAGGCGAACTCGACGCCGATGGCCCCGGCGCCGGCGATCACGATCGACTGCGGCAGGTCCTCGGCGAGGATCTGCTCCTCGAACGTCACCACCCGGGAGGTGCGACGGGTACCGGGCAGCAACTTGGGAGTCGCTCCGGCGGCGATGACGCAGTGGTCGAAGCCGATGGTGCGGGTGTTGCCGTCGTAGTCGGCCACCTGGAGCGTATGCGGGTCGAGGAACGTGCCGCGACCGCTGATCTCCGTGATCTTGTTCTTCTTCATCAGGTAGTGGACGCCCTTGACCCGGCCGTCCGCGACCTTCCGGCTGCGCCGGAAGGCCTCCCCGTAGTCGAAGGAGACCTCACCCTCGACCTTGATACCGAAGGTCTTCGCCTCGCGCGTGAAGATGTGCGCGAGTTCGGCGTTGCGCAGCAGGGCCTTGGTGGGGATACAGCCCACGTTCAGACAGACGCCGCCCCAGTACTTCTCCTCGACGACCGCGACGCGCTTGCCCAGTTGGGCGGCCCGGATGGCGGCTACGTATCCGCCGGGGCCTGCGCCGAGTACTACGACGTCGAAGCGCTCACCCTGCTCGTCCATGGACGGCTTCCTTTCCACTGGGGCGGCCGGCTCCCGCGAGGGGCCGATTCGCTCCCGATCGAACAACCTGTTCATCAACTCGACAGCGACGGTATCCGCCACCGCTCGCCGCAGAGGAGCCGGTAAAGGACGAGGGAGGCAACCATATGGTTCACCACCTCGCCAGCGGTTCCCCGGACGTCCGCTTCAGCGCCACGGCGCCGTGATCTATGCCCGCACAGCCATCATCGACCGCGGGTCGACGCCCCGTCGACTTCGTGTACTCCGGCCTCGGCGGCACCGAGCCCGAGGACGCCGAGGCCGCAGACGGCGACCGCGCCGTGCGCACCGGGCTTGGGGACGGCATCCGGCTGTGCCGCGTGGGCGGCGCCCACTGCAACCGGACGTTCCCATCGCCTTTGTCGCCCGGCTACTGTTGGCCGGCCTGTGCGAGGGCAAGGGCAAGGGCAAGGGCAAGGGCAAGGGCAACCAGATCATCGCCGCCGCGGCGGACCGGGAGGACGCCCTGACCAGGACGTTCCATGCGATCACCCTGCTGATGTCGGGCCTGGCAGCCGACGGCACCGGCGCCCGGTCGACCTGAACCGGGGCCCGGTGGCGAGGCCCGGTGGCCGGCGTCGGCACACGGCAGCCCGCCTCGGCCACTATGGCCCGCCTCTACCGTGCCGCCTCGTCCTCGATGTCGCGGACCAGCTCGATGGCCCGGCCCAGGGTGGCGAGTCGGGCGTCGAGGGTCTCGCCGGCGGGATAGAAGCGAACGGTGTCGACACCGGCGTCGCGCCACACGCGCAGCCGCTCGCGCACCATGTCCTCGGTTCCGATCAGCGTGGTCGCCAGCACCATCTCGTCGGTGACCAGGCCGGCCGCACCGTCCCGGTCACCGGCCAGCCAGCGGGTCCGGACCTCGGCCGCCACCTCGGCCCAGCCCTGGCGGCTGTAGGCGCTGTTGTAGAAGTTCGTGGTCGCGGAGCCCATGCCGCCGAGGCTGAAGGCCAGCTCCTTCTTGCGTCCGGCCACCATCGCGCGCAGCGCGTCCTCGTCGTCCGCGAAGGCGACCTCGGCGCCCTGGCAGATGTCCAGGTCCGCGCGCTTCCGGCCGGCGGCGGCCAACCCCTGGTCCAGGTGGTCGAAGTACGCCTCCTTGGCGCCTTCGGGTACGAAACTGGTGCCCAGCCAGCCGTCGGCGATCTCGCCGGTCAGGTGCAGCATCTTCGGCGAAAGGGTCGCCAGGTAGACGGGGATCTCGTGCTCGGCACGCATCGACAGGCGCATGGGCTTCGCCTCCCCGCCCGGCAGCGGGAGCTGGAACTCCCGCCCGGCGTACGAGACCTTCTCCCCCGTGGCTGCCTGCCGCACGATGTCGACGGTCTCGCGCATCCGCGACAACGGCCGGGCGAACGACACACCGTGCAGCCCCTCGATCACCTGCGGTCCGGAGGGGCCGAGCCCCAGGAGGAAGCGTCCCTCGGAGATCTGCGACAGCGTGATCGCGGCGCGGGCGATGGCCATGGGCGTGCGGGTGCCGAGCTGGATGATCGCGGAGCCGAGCAGCATGCGCTCGGTCTTCGCGGCGAGGTAGCCCAGCGGTGACGGTGCCTCGGAGCCCCAGGCCTCCGCGACCCAGCAGATGTCCAGGCCGAGTTTCTCCGCCTCGGTGACGTATTCGACGATCTCCCGCCAGTCGCCTCCGGAGGCTTCGATCGTGGTGGAGGTACGCATCAGAGACTCGCCTCTCCTGAAGTCCGGGCGTCTTCGGCCAGCTTCTTGATCGCTTCCAGGGTGGCGATCATGTTGGCCTCGAACTCCCGCATGCGTACGAAGACGATCTTCTGCTCCTTCTCCGGCATGCGATCGATGGCGAAGGAGAGGCCCGAGCGGGCCGGCCCCATCTGCATCCACTCCCTCAGCAGAGTGCCGCCGTCCTGCGGCTCGAGAACGAACCGCCAGACGGCCGTGGGGTGTTGGGGGTCCTCCACCGCCCAGGCGAGCACCCTCGGCGGCTCGCACTCCACGATGTGAGATGTGGTCGCCCACTCCCCGAACGCGTCGTGCTTGCTCCGGCCGATGAACCGGGCCCCCGGGGCAGGAGAGCTCGCGCCGTCCAGCCATTCCACCGACTGCAGCTCGGCGCTCAGACGCGGCATCAGCTCGATGTCGGCCACCAGCGTCCACACTTGTGCCGGCGAGGCGGCGATCCAGGTGTGGACCTCAACCGTCGGTTTGTCCGCATAGCACGCACCCGTCCACTCCACCGTCCTGCGGCCTCCCTACCCATCCGAGAATCCTCGTTCCAGTACCTGACCAGTAAAGTTGCGTAGATAGACTCTCTTGTCAAGAGAGAAGAGAACAGACACAGGCCCTGCGGAACTCCGGCGTCAGCCCTCGAACCGCTCCCGCACATCCGGCCGTTCGGCCAGCTGCGGTGGATAGCCGGGACCCATTCGGGGGCGGGTGTTGTCCGCGGTCATGGGCTCGCCGCAGGCGGCGCACACCACCTCGGCGTGGCTCTCCTGCCCGCACACCTCGTGCCGCATGGCCACCGGCGGCCCCGCTTCACCGGCCAGCCAGCGGTCTCCCCACCGGTTCATGACCAGCAGCACGCCGTAGAAGTCGCGCCCCTTCTCGCTGAGCACGTAGTCGTACCGGACCGGCTCCGTCTGGTACGGCCGCTTCTCCAGCAGCCCCTCGTCCACCAGCCGGCGCAGCCGGTCCGTCAGCGTGTTGCGGGCGATCCCGAGCGACTCCTGGAACGCGTCGAACCGCCGGATCCCGTAGAACGCCTCACGCAGCACCAACGGCGTCCACCAGTCCCCGAGCAGGTCCATGGTCCGCGCGATCGAGCAGGGCCACTGCGCAAAGGATGTCCGCCTCATGACAGCCAGCATAGGTTCGTCCTGTCGTGAGACCCAGCAGGTGAGCCGAGCAGCGGTCGGTGTGCGGTCTCTTGCGTTCCATCCCTGGCGATGATGCGGGGCGAGAACATCGGCAAGATGATCGTCAAACCCTGAGTCCGCCTTCGGCTCCACCAGGGACCGAGCCGCCACGAGCTCCTGGCGCAACCGCGCTCAGCTCACTCGGCGGGCCTCAGACGAAAAGCGGGGCCCGGGACGCTCTCGATGTCCTCCGCCTGCACGGCGTGGCCCTGTTCGCAGCGTATCTGGGCGTCTACGTGCGCGCCGCATCCGCGGTGCCGCGCCAGTACGGCCGGGCCCTCCGGGTCGGCGCGGTAGCGGTCGCCCCACTGCAGGAGCCCCATCACGGCCGGGACCAGATCCATGCCCTTGGGCGTGATCACGTACTTCGGCCGGCTCCGCGAGCCCGGTTCCTTGTACGTCTCGGTGGCCAGGATCCCTTCCTCCACCAGCATCCGAAGCCGCGCCGCGAGGAGGTTGCGAGGACAGCCGAGGACGCGTTCGAAGTCACCGAAGCGGGACGAGCCGTACCAGACCTCGCGCAGGATCAGAATCGTCCACTTCTCACCCACGACCTCAAGGGTCCGGGCAATCGAGCAGTTGGACGTGTCCCGGTCGAGTCGATGGTCCATGCCGGCGTCCTGAAGAGCTTCGGTCCTCGCATCCATGGAGTGATACTAACCTCTTCTGAGTTTACTTTTCTATACTCAGGAAGTAGCGTCGTGGCCTGCACACCAACCCGGCCGCACGCGAGAAACGGGCGCGCAGGGGGACTTGCGCGAAGAATCACATCGACCACCCGAACACCCACGCAGAGAGGCGGCCGACATGAAGGCATTCGTCGTCGAGAAGTACGGCAAGGACGGCGTGCGCGCCGCAGTAGTACCCGAGCCCACCGTCGGAGACCGCGACGTCCTGGTCAGAGTGAGCGCCGCCAGCATCAACCCGCTGGACAAGATGGTCCGCAACGGGGAGTTCAAGCAGCTCCTGAAGTACAAGCGTCCGTTCGTGCTCGGCCACGACGTGGCCGGCGTCGTGACGCGGGTCGGCTCCGCCGTACGCGGATTCGAAGTCGGCGACGAGGTCTACGCCCGTCCGCGTGACCTGCGGATCGGAGGCTTCGCGGAGTTCATCGCGATCGACCAGGACGACGTCGCGCCCAAGCCGGCCTCCCTCACCCTCCAGGAGGCAGCCGCGGTGCCGCTGGTGGCCCTGGCCGCCTGGCAGGTTCTCGTCGACCGCGCCCATGTGAAGCCGGGCCAGAAGGTACTCATCCACGCCGGTGCCGGCGGCCTCGGCTCGACCGTCATCCAGCTCGCCAAGCACCTCGGCGCCACGGTGGCGACGACCACGAACACCGACACCGAGAAGCTGGTCAGGGACCTCGGCGCCGACATCGTCGTCGACTACACCAAGGAGGACTTCTCAAAGACGCTGTCCGGCTACGACCTGGTGCTGGACGCCCTGGGCGGAGTGAACCTCGAGAAGTCGCTGACCGTACTGAAGCCCGGCGGCCTGGCCATCAGTGTCGTCGGCCCGCCGGACGCCGGCTTCGCCAAGCAACTCGGCGCCCCCTCGTTCCTGGGCCTGGTCATGAACACACTCAGCCGTAAGATCCGCAAGCGGGCCAAGGCGCTGGGCGTGCGCTACGAGTTCTTCTTCATGCAGGCCAACGGCTCCCAGCTGGGCGAACTCGGCGCCCTCTACGACAGCGGGAAACTCCGCCCGGTCATCGACAGCACCTTCCCCTTCGACCGGACACTCGAGGCGATGGCACACGTCGAGCAGGGCCGCACCAAGGCCGGCAAGGTCGTGGTCTCGATGGTGCCCGACAACGACTGAGACCGTGCCGGTCACAGACCCTCCGTCCGGCACGGTCACCGGAGGGGGCGACAACGCCGTCGGCGCCCCAACGGCGACCACGTCACGGAGAGCCGCCGTCGCAGGGGCTCGGTGCCGACCCGCACGCCATATGCTCGCGACACAGCGCGACACAGCGCGACACAGCGCGACACAGGCGCGCCACGCGGCACCAGACAGCCGCACAGGCCGTGCCCGGCCGCACCACCGGACTCCAGCGGTTCGTTCCCCGCCACTACTCGGTCGGCGCTCCCGTCTCGTTGACGTGTACCGATCCTGCACGACAAGCCCCTCGCGCAAGGCGATGCCCCGCTCACGGCGGACATGTTCAGGACGGCAGCGTCCGCCCGCCGGGCGGCGCACGGTGCCAGGTGGGAGTGCGGTCCTTGTCTACCAGGGCCGCCCGGACACCCTCCAGGAAGTCCGGCGTACGGATGGTCGTACGCGTGAGGGCGAGTTCGGCGTCGAGGCACTCGCGCAACGTGCGCTGCCTGCCCCGGGCCAGCAGGGCGTGAGTGATCTCCAGGCTCTGCGGCGAGGCGGACTCCAGAGCGACCGACGCGGTCGCCGCCCATGGGGTGTCGAGGTGGTGCAGGCGTTTCTCGATCTCGCCGAGGGTCGGCGCACCGAACGCCCAGTCCACGTCTCCTCGCACCTCCGCCAGCCTGCTCTCCGCCACCGGCGAACGGCCGGCGAGGCGGTTGAGGACGACGTCCACCGGGTCGCCGGGACGGTCGGCGAGGGTGTCCCCGACCGCGTCGAGCCCGTCCGCGGGGACGAAGTGCGTGGCCAGCCCCGTGTACAGGGCGTCGGCCGCGTCGAGCCAGTGCCCGGTCAGTCCCAGGTACATGCCGATCGCGCCGGGCAGCCTCGGCAGGAAGTAGCTTGCCCCGACGTCCGGGAAGAACCCGATCCCGGTCTCGGGCATCGCCAGCACCGCGCCCTCGGTGACGACGCGGAAGCTGCCGTGGACGGACAGACCGAGCCCGCCACCCATGCACAGGCCGCCGATGAGCGACACGACCGGCACGGGGTACTCGGCGATCCGGGCGTTGAGCCGGTACTCGGAGGCGAAGAACCGCTCACTGGCCTCGGCATCCCCGGCGAGGCTGTGCTCGCGGATCGTACGGATGTCGCCGCCCGCGCAGAACGCCTTCGTGCTGGTACTGGCGAGCACCACCGCGGACAGCGGTGTGTGCTCCCACCCGGCGAGCACGCCGTCGATGGCGGCGACCATGCCTGTGGTCAGGGCGTTGAGCGCCTTGGGCCGGTTCAGCAGAATGCGGCCGACGCCCCGTTGCACGTCGGCGAGAATCTCGACCGCGGCGGTATCAGTCATCGGTCGTCATCTCGTCATCCGCTCGTCATCCGCGGACCTGGCTGTCGTGGCCATCACGTTCCACGTTCCTCACTCGCCGGGTGTCCGGCGCAGATCTGCGCGTAGAGATCCTGACACAGGGCTCGGAGCGCCCTCGCCTGCAGGGGTGACTCCAATCTCATCTGAGTTTACTTTCCTATACTCAGACAGTAGCGTCATGCCCAGTACATCGACCCGGCTTCCGCGAGAGACCCCCGCACGACGCCCGTCCGAGAAGGAGCACCACCATGGGAATCAGTCCAGAGGCACAGCAGTTCGCGCAGTTCCTCGCGAGCACGAGCGCGAAGTCGGCGACACCCGGCCTCGACCTGGGCATCGTCCGCGACATCGTCGACTCGAACCACAAGGCGTCGACCGAGCCGGAAGGCGTCACCTACGCCGAGGTCGACGCGGACGGCGTTCCTGCTCTGTGGGCCATCCCCGAGGGCGCCGACCCCGACAAGGCACTGCTCCACTTCCACTTCGGCGGATCCGTCGCCGCCTCGATGCACTCCGACCGCAAGGCCGCCGGCCACATCGCCAAGGCAGCCGGCGCCCGCTCCCTCGTCGTGGACTTCCGACTCGCGCCCGAACACCCCTACCCCGCACAGCTCGACGACGCCGAGACCGCCTACCGGTGGCTGCTCTCCCAGGGCTACCAGCCCCACAACATCGGCAGCACCGGCCACTCCATCGGCGGCACCCTCGCGGTGATGCTCCCGCTGCGCCTGCTCGCCAAGGGCGAAGCCACCCCGGGCGCGATCGTCAGCGTCTCCCCCTGGACCGACCTCACCCTCCAGAACCCGGCAGTGGACGCCAACGAGGCAAACGACAAGATGCTCAGCCGAGGCACCCTCGAACTCTTCCGCGGAGCCTGGCTGCAGGACCCCGCCGTGGACTTCACCGACCCCGCGATCAGCCTCGTGAACGCCGACCTGACCGGCCTGCCGCCCACGACCGTCCACTACGGCGAGTACGAGACCCTCGCCGACGACGGCGCCCAACTCGGCCGCCGCCTCGCGGACTTCAA
>NZ_JBFAHW010000130.1:0-28548 GCF_040654355.1 Streptomyces sp. NPDC050704
TCCAGCCGACGACTCAAATCTCTTTGTCTTTTTTTTCTTCGGTTAGTCCGCGGTGCTCCCCGCCGTCCCGCCCCCCCCCCCCCCCGGGGGGCGGCCCCCCCCCCCGCCGCTGCGCCGTACCCGTCGCGTCTCCGCCCCCG
This sequence comes from Streptomyces sp. NPDC050704, assembly GCF_040654355.1. Taxonomy (NCBI): domain Bacteria; kingdom Bacillati; phylum Actinomycetota; class Actinomycetes; order Kitasatosporales; family Streptomycetaceae; genus Streptomyces; species Streptomyces sp. NPDC050704. The sequence goes on from NZ_JBFAHW010000130.1 coordinate 141, forward strand.
TCGACACGAAGGAGGCGTGAGATGTCGAAACTCGGCACCCTGGGCGCCCGGCTCCACCGAGGCGAGATCGGCTACGACTTCGTCGGCAAGCGCAAGCTCTGGTACGGGATCTCGATCCTGATCACCATCACGGCCATCGTCGGCCTGGCGGTGCGCGGCCTGAACATGGGCATCGAGTTCCAGGGCGGCGCGGTCTTCACCACCGAGCGGACCAGCATCTCGGTGAGCCAGGCCGAGGAGTTCGCGGAAGAGGCCTCCGGCCACGACGCGATCGTCCAGAAGCTGGGCAACGGCGGTCTGCGCATCCAGATCGCCGGCACCGACACCGGCAAGTCCGACCAGATCAAGGAAGAGCTCGCCAGGGACCTGAAGGTCGACGCGGAGAAGATCAACGCCGAACTGGTCGGCCCCAGCTGGGGCGACCAGATCGCGAACAAGGCCTGGCAGGGTCTGGGGATCTTCATGGTCCTCGTCGTGATCTATCTGGCGATCGCCTTCGAGTGGCGCATGGCCGCGGCCGCGCTCGTGGCGCTCATCCACGACATCACCATCACGGTCGGCGTCTACGCCCTGGTCGGCTTCGAGGTCACCCCGGGTACCGTGATCGGTCTGCTCACGATCCTCGGTTACTCGCTCTACGACACGGTCGTCGTCTTCGACAGCCTCAAGGAACAGTCGAAGGATCTCACCAAACAGACCCGCTGGACCTACAGCGAAGTCGCCGACCGTTCGATCAACGGCACCCTGGTGCGTTCCATCAACACCACGGTGGTCGCGCTGCTCCCGGTCGCCGGCCTGCTGTTCATCGGCGGCGGTGTGCTCGGCGCGGGCATGCTGAACGACATCTCGCTGTCGCTGTTCGTCGGCCTCGCGGCCGGTGCGTACTCCTCGATCTTCATCGCCACGCCGCTCGTCGCCGACCTCAAGGAGCGCGAGCCGCAGATGAAGGCCCTCAAGAAGCGCGTGCTCGCCAAGCGGGCCGCGGCCGCCGCGAAGGGCGAGTCCCTGGACGCCGCCCCGGCCGCCGAGGAACCGTACGACGACGAGGACCCCGAGGACGCGACGCCCGCGGTCGTCGGACCGCGCGGCACACGCACCCAGCCGTCGTCCCGCGGCAGGGGCCGCGGCCGGCCGTCGGGGAAGCGCCGATGACCGGGGCCACAGACGTCGCGACGCTGCTCCTCAGCCGCATCCGTGACGTGCCGGACTACCCGGAGCCGGGCGTGATGTTCAAGGACATCACCCCGCTCCTGGCCGACCCGGCGGCGTTCACGGCGCTCACCGACGCGCTCGCCGAGATCAGCGTCCGCAACGGCGCCACGAAGATCGTCGGCCTGGAGGCCCGCGGCTTCATCCTGGGCGCGCCGGTCGCGGTCCGCGCAGGACTCGGCTTCATCCCCGTACGCAAGGCGGGCAAGCTCCCCGGAGCGACCCTCAGCCAGGCGTACGACCTGGAGTACGGCTCCGCCGAGATCGAGGTGCACGCCGAGGACCTGGCCGCGGGCGACCGCGTCATGGTCGTCGACGACGTCCTCGCCACCGGTGGCACCGCCGAGGCCTCGCTCCAGCTGATCCGCCGGGCCGGCGCGGAGATCGCCGGTGTCGCCGTCCTCATGGAGCTCGGCTTCCTGGGTGGCCGCGGCCGCCTGGAACCGGCCCTGGACGGCGCCCCGTTGGAGTCGCTGCTCAAGGTCTGAGCCACCTGGAGGGCACCTGTCTGACGCCCCTGAGGTACCCGTACGACACCGCGGAGGCGGTCCCCGGAAGATTCCGGGGACCGCCTCTCACGTTTCTCGTGTAAGGGCCGTCTCACCGGCTGAAGGCGAGTCCGGAGCCCAGGATCGCTACCATGGGGTTTCCGGAGCCTGACCGGGGACCCGGATCGCGCACGAGGAGTCCTCTTGCCAGACGAGGCCCAGCCACTCACCGCCGCCAAGCCCGACCAGTCCGCGGCGCCCGCAGGCACGCCCGCGCCGCCCGCGAAGAACGGGTCGGTCGAGCCCGCGCCCAGTGCCAAGGCGGCTGAGCAGCCACGCCCCAAGCCTCCCGCTCCCGAGCGCCCGGCCCCCGCGGTCCGCCCCACGTCGGGTCAGCCCACGCGCTCAGGAGGCGGCTCCTCCAACCGCGTACGCGCCCGCCTCGCCCGCCTCGGTGTGCAGCGCTCCAGCCCGTACAACCCGGTCCTGGAGCCGCTGCTGCGGATAGTGCGCAGCAACGACCCGAAGATCGAGACGGCCACGCTCCGCCAGGTCGAGAAGGCCTACCAGGTCGCCGAGCGGTGGCACCGCGGCCAGAAGCGCAAGAGCGGCGACCCGTACATCACGCACCCGCTCGCCGTGACGACCATCCTCGCCGAGCTCGGCATGGACCCGGCCACACTCATGGCCGGTCTGCTGCACGACACCGTGGAGGACACCGAGTACGGCCTGGACACGCTCAAGCGCGACTTCGGCGACCAGGTCGCCCTCCTCGTCGACGGCGTCACCAAGCTGGACAAGGTCAAGTTCGGCGAGGCCGCGCAGGCCGAGACGGTACGCAAGATGGTCGTGGCCATGGCCAAGGACCCGCGCGTCCTGGTCATCAAGCTCGCCGACCGCCTGCACAACATGCGCACCATGCGCTATCTCAAGCGCGAGAAGCAGGAGAAGAAGGCGCGCGAGACCCTCGAGATCTACGCGCCGCTCGCCCACCGCCTGGGCATGAACACCATCAAGTGGGAGCTGGAGGACCTCGCCTTCGCGATCCTCTACCCCAAGATGTACGACGAGATCGTGCGCCTGGTCGCCGAGCGCGCCCCCAAGCGCGACGAGTACCTCGCCATAGTGACCGACGAGGTCCAGTCCGACCTGCGCGCCGCCCGCATCAAGGCGACCGTCACCGGCCGCCCGAAGCACTACTACAGCGTCTACCAGAAGATGATCGTCCGCGGCCGTGACTTCGCGGAGATCTACGACCTGGTGGGCATTCGCGTACTCGTCGACACGGTCCGCGACTGCTACGCGGCCCTCGGCACCGTGCACGCGCGATGGAACCCGGTCCCCGGCCGGTTCAAGGACTACATCGCGATGCCCAAGTTCAACATGTACCAGTCGCTGCACACGACGGTCATCGGACCCAACGGCAAGCCCGTCGAGCTCCAGATCCGTACGTTCGACATGCACCGCCGCGCCGAGTACGGCATCGCCGCGCACTGGAAGTACAAGCAGGAGCCCTCCGCGGGCGCCTCCAAGGTGCGCACGGACGCGCCCAAGGGCCTGGCCAGGGACAAGGACTCCGTCAACGACATGGCGTGGCTGCGCCAGCTCCTCGACTGGCAGAAGGAGACCGAGGACCCCAGCGAGTTCCTGGAGTCCCTGCGCTTCGACCTGTCCCGCAACGAGGTCTTCGTCTTCACGCCGAAGGGCGACGTCATAGCGCTCCCGGCCGGGGCGACACCGGTGGACTTCGCGTACGCGGTCCACACGGAGGTCGGCCACAGGACCATAGGGGCACGGGTCAACGGACGACTCGTACCGCTCGAATCCACCCTCGACAACGGCGACCTGGTGGAGGTCTTCACGTCGAAGGCGGCCGGCGCGGGCCCGTCCCGCGACTGGCTGGGCTTCGTGAAGTCCCCACGCGCCCGCAACAAGATCCGCGCCTGGTTCTCCAAGGAGCGCCGCGACGAGGCCATCGAGCAGGGCAAGGACGCCATCGCGCGCGCCATGCGCAAGCAGAACCTGCCGATCCAGCGCATCCTCACCGGCGACTCCCTGGTCACGCTCGCGCACGAGATGCGCTACCCCGACATCTCGTCCCTGTACGCGGCGATCGGCGAGGGCCACGTGGCCGCGCAGAACGTCGTGCAGAAGCTCGTGCAGGCGCTGGGCGGCGAGGAGGCCGCCACCGAGGAGATCGACGAGAGCGTCCCGCCGGCACGCGGCCGCGGCCGCAAGCGCCGCTCGAACGCCGACCCGGGCGTCGTCGTCAAGGGCGTCGACGACGTGTGGGTCAAGCTGGCCCGCTGCTGTACGCCCGTCCCCGGCGACCCGATCATGGGCTTCGTCACCCGCGGCAGCGGCGTCTCGGTGCACCGCACCGACTGCGTCAACGTCGACTCGCTGTCCCGTGAGCCCGAGCGCATCCTCGAGGTCGAGTGGGCGCCCACCCAGTCCTCGGTCTTCCTGGTCGCCATCCAGGTCGAGGCGCTGGACCGCTCGCGGCTCCTGTCGGACGTCACACGCGTCCTGTCCGACCAGCACGTCAACATCCTGTCGGCGGCCGTCCAGACGTCCCGGGACCGCGTCGCCACCTCCCGCTTCACCTTCGAGATGGGCGACCCGAAGCACCTGGGCCACGTCCTGAAGGCGGTCAGGGGAGTGGAGGGCGTGTACGACGTGTACCGGGTGACGTCGGCCCGCAGGCCGTCCGAGGCCTGAGGCCGGCGGCAGGTAATCGGCCACTACGTAGAGGGGCTCCCGTACGCACCGTACGGGAGCCCCTCTACGTAGCAGCGGAAAAACCGCTCAGCGCGAACCTAGCCGCCGAACTCCTGCAGCCCCTTCAGCGCCTGGTCCAGCAGCGCCTGGCGGCCGTCGAGCTCCCGCTGGAGCTTGTCGGCCTTCGCGGTGTTGCCCGCGGAGCGCGCCGTCTCGATCTGGCCCTGGAGCTTGTCCACGGCGGCCTGGAGCTGACCGGTCAGACCCTCGGCACGCGCGCGTGCCTCCGGGTTCGTACGGCGCCACTCGGTCTCCTCCTGCTCCTGCAGGGCCCGCTCCACCGCGTGCATCCGGCCCTCGACCTTCGGACGGGCGTCGCGCGGCACGTGACCGATGGCCTCCCAGCGCTCGTTGATGGAGCGGAAGGCGGCCCGGGCCGCCTTCAGGTCCTGCACGGGGACGAGCTTCTCGGCCTCTTCGGCGAGCTCCTCCTTGAGCTTGAGGTTCTCGGTCTGCTCCGCGTCCCGCTCGGCGAAGACCGAGCTGCGCGCCGCGAAGAACACGTCCTGGGCGCCGCGGAAGCGGTTCCACAGATCGTCCTCGTGCTCGCGCTGGGCGCGGCCCGCGGCCTTCCAGTCCGCCATCAGCTCGCGGTAGCGCGCCGCCGTCGGACCCCAGTCCGTCGAGCCGGACAACGACTCGGCCTCCGCGACCAGCTTCTCCTTGGTCTTGCGGGCCTCCTCGCGCTGCGCGTCCAGCGAGGCGAAGTGCGCCTTGCGGCGCTTGGAGAACGCCGAGCGCGCGTGCGAGAAGCGGTGCCACAGCTCGTCGTCGGACTTGCGGTCGAGCCGCGGCAGGCCCTTCCAGGTGTCCACCAGCGAGCGCAGCCGCTCACCGGCCGCCCGCCACTGGTCGGACTGCGCCAGCTCCTCCGCCTCGGTGACGAGCGCCTCCTTGGCGTGCCGCGCCTCGTCGGACTGCTTCGCCCGCTGCGCCTTGCGCTCCTCGCGGCGTGCGTCGACCGTCTCGACGAGCTTGTCCAGCCGTACTTTCAGCGCGTCCAGATCCCCGACCGCGTGGTGGGCGTCCACCTGTTCGCGAATATGGTCGATGGCGATCTGGGCGTCCTTCGCCGACAGGTCGGTGGTCTTCACTCGTCGTTCGAGGAGGCCGATCTCCACGACCAGGCCCTCGTACTTGCGCTCGAAGTAGGCCAGTGCCTCGTCGGGAGAACCGGCCTGCCAGGAACCGACAACCTGCTCGCCGTCGGCCGTACGCACGTACACGGTCCCCGTCTCGTCGACGCGGCCCCACGGGTCGCTGCTCACAGCGCCTCCTCCACATGATGCCTGCGTGGGGCTGCTTTGCCCCCGGGCATCGTCCACAGTTTCGTCACGGCCAACATAGGCGACCGGCGGGGCGGCTGTCCGCATCCCGCGCGACCGAAATTTCGCTGCTGGAGGTCAGGATTTCGTCACGGTGGCCTTGTCGATCACGACGGTCGCGTTGGGGGCGGTGTTGCCTGTCGTGGGGTCGGCGGGCTGGGCGCCGGCGTCCGCGATTTTCTTCAGTACCTTCATGCCCGACTTGGTGATCGTGCCGAACGGTGTGTAGTCGGGGGGCAGCTGACTGTCCTGGTAGACGAGGAAGAACTGGCTGCCGCCGCTGTTGCGGCCTTCCTTCGTCTGGGCGTTGTACTGGTTGGCCATGGCCACCGTGCCCGCCGGATACACGTTCCCCTTCAGGCTCTTGTCCTTGAGGTTCTCGTCCGGGATGGTGTAGCCGGGGCCGCCCATACCGGTGCCCTTCGGATCGCCGCACTGGAGGACGTAGATGCCCTCCGAGGTCAGGCGGTGGCACTTGGTGTGGTCGAGATAGCCCTTGCCCACCAGGAAGTTGAACGAGTTCACGGTGCGCGGGGCCTTCGAGGCCGGCATGTCGATGTCTATCGCGCCGCAGGTCGTCTGCAGCTTCATCGTGTAGTCCGCCGACTTGTCGATGGTCACCGCCGGCTCCTTCTTGTAGCTCAGCGACTTCACCTTGCCCCCGGCGGGCTTCTCGCACGGGTCGGGCGCCTTGCTGGGCGCGGAGGGGCTGGGGGTGGCCTCCGCCGCCGCGTTGGACTTGTCGTCCTCGTCGTTCTTGAAAATCCCGGTCGCGTACGACACCACGCTGCCGACGACGATCACGCCGATGACCGACGCGATCACCGCGTTGCGAGCGTGGGCCTTGCGCCGAGCGGACGTACGCCGCTGCTGTTGCCGCAAGAACTTCTCCCGGGCGAGCTGACGTCGCCGCTGTTCCTGGGTGACCACCGGGTTTCTCCTCATGCGTCTCGTACGTCAGGTGGGACGCGTGCGTCTTGTGAGCCGACCGCCTGCGTGTGACCCGTACCGTATATGGGTTCGCTGTGGTTCCGGCAGCGCCGGTAGGCTCTGATCCGCAGCCAACCACTCCCTGTACCGACCTACCGAAGAGGACGAACGTGCTCATTGCCGGGTTCCCCGCCGGGGCCTGGGGCACCAACTGTTATCTGGTGGCCCCCGCCGCAGGCGAGGAGTGCGTGATCATCGACCCGGGCCATCAGGCCGCCCAGGGAGTCGAGGAAACGCTCGCGAAGCATCGGCTCAAGCCCGTCGCGGTCGTCCTCACGCACGGCCACATCGACCACGTGGCCTCGGTCGTCCCCGTGTGCGGCGCGCACGGCGTACCGGCGTGGATCCACCCCGAGGACCGCTACATGATGAGCGACCCGGAGCGGGCCCTCGGCCGGTCCATAGGGATGCCGCTGATGGGCGAGCTGACGGTCGGTGAGCCGGACGACGTCCACGAACTGGCCGACGGCGCGCAGCTGAAGCTGGCGGGCCTGGAGCTCTCCGTCGCGCACGCGCCCGGCCATACCAAGGGGTCGGTGACCTTCCGGATGCCCGAGAACACGGAGATACCGTCCGTGTTCTTCTCCGGGGATCTGCTGTTCGCCGGCTCCATCGGACGCACCGACCTGCCCGGCGGTGACATGGACGAGATGCTCGGCTCGCTGGCCCGTGTGTGCCTGCCGCTCGACGACTCGACCGTGGTGCTGTCCGGCCACGGCCCCCAGACGACCATCGGCCAGGAGCGCGCCGCCAATCCGTATCTGCGGCAGGTGGCGGCCGGCCAGGGAGCCCCCCGGGCTCCTCGACGAGGAATGTGACGAGACCTTCCGTGAGCACCTTCAAGGCCCCCAAGGGCACGTACGACCTGCTTCCGCCGGACAGCGCGACGTTCCTCGCCGTGCGCGAGGCCATCGCCGAGCCGCTGCGGAACTCCGGGTACGGCTACATCGAGACACCCGGCTTCGAGAGCGTCGAGCTGTTCGCGCGCGGGGTCGGTGAGTCCACCGACATCGTGACCAAGGAGATGTACGCCTTCGAGACCAAGGGCGGCGACAAACTGGCGCTGCGCCCCGAGGGGACTGCCTCTGTCCTGCGCGCCGCCCTCGAGGCCAACCTCCACAAGCTGGGCAACCTCCCGGTCAAGCTCTGGTACTCGGGCTCGTACTACCGCTACGAGCGTCCCCAGAAGGGCCGCTACCGCCACTTCTCGCAGGTCGGTGCCGAGGCGATCGGTGCCGAGGACCCGGCGCTGGACGCCGAGTTGATCATCCTCGCCGACCAGGCGTACCGCTCGCTCGGGCTGCGGAACTTCCGGATCCTGCTCAACTCGCTGGGCGACAAGGAGTGCCGTCCCGTCTACCGGGCCGCGCTCCAGGACTTCCTGCGCGGGCTCGACCTGGACGAGGAGACCCTCCGGCGGGCGGACATCAACCCGCTGCGCGTCCTCGACGACAAGCGGGACGACGTCCAGAAGCAGCTGGTGGGTGCCCCCTTGCTGCGGGACTACCTCTGCGACGCGTGCAAGGCGTACCACGAGGAGGTGCGCGAGCTGATCACGGCGGCCGGTGTCTCCTTCGAGGACGACGCCAAGCTGGTGCGCGGGCTCGACTACTACACGCGCACCACCTTCGAGTTCGTGCACGACGGGCTCGGCTCGCAGTCCGCGGTCGGGGGCGGCGGGCGCTACGACGGCCTCTCCGAGATGCTCGGCGGGCCCGCGCTGCCGTCCGTCGGCTGGGCTCTCGGCGTCGACCGTACGGTCCTCGCGCTGGAGGCCGAGGGCGTCTCGCTCCGGCTGCCCGCGTCCACCAGCGTGTTCGCCGTGCCGCTCGGCGAGGAGGCCCGGCGGGTGCTCTTCGGGGTGGTCACGGATCTGCGGAAGCTGGGGATCGCGGCCGACTTCTCGTACGGCGGGAAGGGACTCAAGGGCGCGATGAAGAACGCCAACCGCAGTGGGGCGCGCTACACCGTCGTCGCCGGAGAGCGTGACCTCGCCGACGGCGTCGTGCAGCTCAAGGACATGGAGTCGGGTGAGCAGGCCCCGGTCGGCGTGAACGAGATCGTGGCCGAGCTGGAGGCACGGCTGAGCTGAGCGGGGGTTCCCGTCGAAGCGAACGTTCAGCGGCGACCGTGCGTACTTCCTTATGTCCATCGAACGGTGGACACGCGCGCGTGTGCGGCACAATGACCGTGCCCGGAAGGTCCTCTCAAGCTACGGAAACGGCGTGATGAGCAAGACGACAGTCAGGGAAGGCGTCTCGACCGGCTCCACCGACCAGGAAGGCGCCGCGGTCCCACGGTCCGCGGGCGGCGGGCGTGCCCTCGCCCTGTTGCTGGTGATCACAGGGGCGGCCGGGCTGCTCGCGTCCTGGGTGATCACCATCGACAAGTTCAAGCTGCTGGAGGACCCGAACTTCACCCCGGGCTGCAGCCTGAACCCGGTCGTCTCCTGCGGCAACATCATGAAGAGCGACCAGGCCTCCGCCTTCGGGTTCCCCAACCCGATGATGGGGCTCGTCGCCTACGGCATCGTGATCTGCGTCGGCATGAGCCTGCTCGGCCGGGCCACCTTCCCGCGCTGGTACTGGCTGACCTTCAACGCGGGCACGCTCTTCGGCGTCGGATTCTGCACCTGGCTCCAGTACCAGTCGCTGTACAACATCAACTCACTGTGCCTGTGGTGCTCCCTCGCCTGGGCCGCCACCATCATCATGTTCTGGGCCGTGACCTCGTTCAACATCCGCAAGGGATTCCTGCCCGCGCCGGGCTGGCTGAAGGGTTTCCTCGGCGAGTTCGGCTGGGTGCTGCCGGTGCTGCACATCGGGATCATCGGCATGCTGATCCTGACGCGCTGGTGGGACTTCTGGACCAGCTGACGGACCGGCGGGACCCCTTGAATCCCTGGTGAATCCCTTGGAACAAGCGGCCCCGCCGGTGTTGTCAGTGGCGTGACATAGGGTTTTGTACGTGGAGCCCGACCTTTTCACCGCCGCAGCGGAAGAACGCCAGGAGAAGGACCCGTCCAGCAGCCCCCTGGCCGTACGGATGCGCCCGCGCACCCTCGACGAAGTGGTGGGCCAGCAGCATCTGCTGAAGTCGGGCTCGCCCCTGCGCAGACTGGTCGGCGAAGGTGGCGGAGGCCCGGCGGGACCGGCCTCGGTCATCCTCTGGGGGCCGCCCGGAACCGGCAAGACGACCCTGGCGTACGTGGTCTCCAAGGCCACCAACAAGCGCTTTGTCGAACTCTCCGCGATCACCGCAGGCGTCAAGGAGGTCCGCGCGGTCATCGAGGGCGCCCGCCGCGCAACCGGCGGCTTCGGTAAGGAGACCGTCCTCTTCCTCGACGAGATCCACCGCTTCAGCAAGGCCCAGCAGGACTCCCTGCTGCCGGCCGTCGAGAACCGCTGGGTGACGCTGATCGCCGCGACCACCGAGAACCCGTACTTCTCGGTGATCTCCCCGCTGCTGTCCCGCTCGCTCCTGCTGACCCTCGAACCGCTCACGGACGACGACCTGCGCGGACTGCTCCGCCGGGCCCTGACCGACGAGCGCGGCCTCAAGGAGGCCGTCACCCTCCCCGAGGACACCGAGGAGCACCTGCTGCGGATCGCCGGCGGCGACGCCCGCCGCGCGCTGACCGCGCTGGAGGCCGCCGCCGGGTCCGCGATCGACAAGCGCGAGCCGGAGATCACCCTCCAGACCCTGGAGGAGACCGTCGACCGGGCCGCCGTGAAGTACGACCGCGACGGCGACCAGCACTACGACGTGGCGAGCGCCCTGATCAAGTCCATCCGCGGCTCGGACGTGGACGCCGCGCTGCACTACCTGGCCCGGATGATCGAGGCAGGCGAGGACCCCCGCTTCATCGCCCGCCGCCTGATGATCTCGGCCAGCGAGGACATCGGCCTCGCGGATCCGAACGCGCTGCCGATAGCCGTCGCCGCCGCCCAGGCCGTCGCCATGATCGGCTTCCCCGAGGCCGCGCTCACCCTCAGCCACGCCACCATCGCCCTCGCCCTGGCCCCGAAGTCGAACGCCGCGACCATGGCGATCGGCGCCGCCATGGAGGACGTACGCAAAGGCCACGCGGGCTCCGTCCCGATGCATCTGCGCGACGGGCACTACAAAGGCGCGGCCAAGCTCGGCCACGCGCAGGGGTACGTGTATCCGCACGACCTGCCCGAAGGCATCGCCGCCCAGCAGTACGCGCCGGAGGAGCTCAAGGACCGGGAGTACTACACGCCGACCCGGCACGGCGCCGAGGCGCGCTACGCGGACGCGGTCGAGTGGACCAGGAAGCGCCTCGGTCGAGGGCGGTCCTGACCACCCTGTAGACTCACTCGAAGCGCTGCGTCCCGTGTCCGGCTCCGGTCGGCACCACCAGAACGGGACATTCAGCCGGAGCCCCGGCGCCGCAAGGCAACGGGATTCCAGGAGCGTCGCGCACCGTCGAAGGTGTCGCGGGCAGCCCACCACCCTCTCGGATCTCCGGGAAACGGTCGGTGGGCCACTCGCGTGCTGCACGTATGTGCCCAGACCCAGGAGCGGCTGCCTCGAAGGCCTTCGGGCCCGCGGGGTTTCCCGGGCTGCGGATTGCGACCTCCCCTAACCCTGGTGAGCCGAGTTGAGAGAAGAGAAAAGACAGAGATGGCGAATCAGCCCCGCCCCAAGGTCAAGAAGTCGCGTGCCCTCGGCATCGCGCTGACCCCGAAGGCCGTCAAGTACTTCGAGGCCCGCCCCTACCCGCCGGGCGAGCACGGCCGTGGCCGCAAGCAGAACTCGGACTACAAGGTCCGTCTGCTCGAGAAGCAGCGCCTTCGCGCGCAGTACGACGTGTCCGAGCGCCAGCTCGTCCGCGCCTACGAGCGTGCCGCCAAGACCCAGGGCAAGACCGGTGAGGCCCTGGTCATCGAGCTCGAGCGCCGTCTCGACGCGCTGGTCCTGCGTTCGGGCATCGCCCGCACGATCTACCAGGCCCGCCAGATGGTCGTCCACGGCCACATCGAGGTCAACGGTGGCAAGGTCGACAAGCCGTCGTTCCGTGTCCGTCCCGACGACGTCGTGATGGTCCGCGAGCGCAGCCGTCAGAAGCCGCTGTTCGAGATCGCCCGCGAGGGTGGCTTCGCCCCCGACGGCGAGACCCCGCGCTACCTCCAGGTGAACCTCCGCGCCTTGGCCTTCCGCCTGGACCGTGAGCCGAACCGCAAGGAGATCCCGGTGATCTGCGACGAGCAGCTCGTCGTCGAGTACTACGCCCGCTGATCAACCTCCGGCGGACGTAGCACCACCTGCGTGTCAGCCCGCTGTCTCGCCGCCCTTCCGGGTGGGCGAGGCGGCGGGCTCTCGCACGTCCAGGGGCGTCGGCACGGAGCGCGGCGGCGGCAGCGCGTCGAGCAGCCGCGGTCCCGTACGCTCCAGTGCCCGGCCGACCGCCGCCCGGCGGCCGAGCCGCGCTCCCGCCCGTACGCACTCCTCGTACCACTCGTCGCCCAGCCGCTGCCGGGCCGTCGCCTCGCACTGCTCGTGCGGGGCGTTGTAGTAGGCGGAGCCGAACAGCGGCAGGCCCACCGACGGCCACATCCGGGACGCCGAGCCCTGAAGCAGCGCGGCCTCCGCGGCGTCGCCCTCCGCCGCCGTGACCAGCGCGAGCAGCTCCACCGCCAGGACGGTACCGAGCAGATCGTGGAAGACGTCGTTGATGTCCAGGCACTCGGCCAGCAGCCGCCGGGCCCGCGGCAGATCGCCCTCCGTCCAGGCCGCGTAGCCCAGCACGTACAGCGCGTACGAGAGGGACCAGCGCTCGCCGTGATCCACGCAGACCCGGCGCACGTCCTCGCACAGCCGCACGGCCCCTTCCAGATCTCCCTGGAAGGCCAGTGCCATCGCCAGCTCGACCCGGCCCATCAGGACGTTGCTGTTGAGCTCGCCGATCTCGTCGTAGCGGTCGAGCGCCGAACGCAGCAGCGTTTCCGCCCGGGGCATGTCGTCGGTGACCAGGGCCAGACAGCCGGTGCGGTGCTCGGCGTAGGCAAGGGCGGTCGGGTTGCCGCTGCGTTCCGCCTGCTCGCGGCACTCGTCGAGGGCGGCGAGCGCGGGCACCGGGTCGCCCTGGAGGATCGCCACATAGCCGAGCACCCACAGGGCCTTCAGCCGCGACCGCTCGTGCTCGGTGTCGAGGCGCACGCTCCGCTCCAGCCAGTGCCGCCCCTCCGACAGCCGGCCGCAGCCGACCCAGTAGAACCACAGCGTGCCCGCGAGGAACTGGCCCAGATGCCCGCCGTCCGGCTCGGTCAGGCAGTGCTCCAGCGCGCAGCGCAGATTCGGCAGCTCCCGCTCCACCCGCGCGGCGACCTCGCCCTGCCGGGGCGAGAACCAGTCGAGTTCGCACATCGTCGCCAGGCCCAGGTACCAGTCGCGATGGCGTCGGCGCAGCCGTTCCGCGTCGCCGGCCGCCGCCAGCCACTCGGCGCCGTACGCCCGGACCGTGTCCAGCATCCGGTAGCGCACGCCGGACGCGGTCTCCTCGCGGGTGACCACGGACTGCGCGAGCAGTTCGCCGAGCACGTCGAGGATGTTGTGAGGGTGCAGACCGTCGCCGCCGCACACGTACTCCACGGCCTCCAGGTCGAACTGTCCCGCGAACACCGAGAGCCGCGCCCACAGCAGTCGCTCCTCCGGTGTGCACAGTTCGTGGCTCCAGCCGATCGTCGTCCGCAGGGTCCGGTGCCGCGAGGGGGGCTCCCCACCGCCGGCGGGGAGCCGAAGGCCCGGGGAAGTGGCGCGGCCGCCGCTCGTGAGGAGCCGGAAAGGGTCGTCGATCCGCGCCAGCAGCTGAGCGGGGGAGAGGGAGCGCAGCCGCCCCGCGGCCAGCTCGACCGCGAGCGGGATGCCGTCGAGCCGGCGGCACAGTTCGTGTACGACGGCACGGTTGCCGTCGTCGAGCGCGAACCCCGGCACACTCCCGGCCGCGCGGTCCGCGAACAGTTCGGCCGCCTCCCGCTCGGTCAGCGGTGCCAGCGGGAACAACCGCTCACCCGCCACGGCCAGCGGCCTGCGCCCGACGGCGAGCACCCGCAGCCCCGGTGCCCGCCGCAGCAACTCGCCCACCAGCGAGGCGCACGCGTCCACCAGATGCTCGAACCCGTCGAGTACGAGCAGGAGTTGACGCTCGGCGAGATGGCCGAGCAGCACCTGGCGCGGCGACCGTGACGTGTGATCCGTCAGGCCCAGGGCCTCGATGACCGCGTGCTCGACGAGTTCCGCGTCGCGCACCGCGGCGGGCTCCACGCGCCACACCCCGTCGCGCGGCCGGGCCTGTGCGGCGGCCCGCGCCGCGAGCCGCGACTTGCCGACCCCGCCCGGACCCGTCACCGTCACCAGACGCGCCGCGTCGAGGGCCGCGCTCAGCTGGGTGAGTTCGGCCGTGCGGCCCACGAACGCGTTGAGTTCCAGAGGCAGATTGCCGGCCTCGCGATCGGCCGCACCGGCACCGGAAGGCTGAGAACCCTGAGAACGCCGCATGGAAAACGCAGCGTACTCACGCGTAAGCACTCCGTACAACCGGTCTGGGCGACTCCGCTTCGGGCGGGCGGGAATCCGGTACGGAGCGGCTGCCCCGGCGCGATAGGCTCGGGGGACGACTTTTCGATGGTGAGGCACGAATCCAGGGAGCGGGTGCGCAGTGTCCGGTGGAGAGGTGGCCGGGATCCTGGTGGCCGTCTTCTGGGCGATCCTGGTCTCCTTCCTCGCGGTGGCTCTCGCGAGGCTGGCCCAGACGCTCAGGGCGACCACCAAGCTCGTCGCGGACGTGACCGATCAGGCCGTCCCGCTCCTGGCAGACGCCTCCTCGGCGGTGCGTTCAGCACAGACGCAGATCGACCGGGTCGACGCCATCGCGTCGGACGTCCAGGAAGTCACCTCGAACGCGTCGGCGCTCTCCACGACCGTCGCGTCCACCTTCGGCGGACCGCTCGTGAAGGTGGCGGCGTTCGGCTACGGCGTACGCCGGGCCGTCAGCGGCCGCCGCGAGGACATGCCCGCCAAGCCCGCGCGACGTACCGTGATCGTGGGCCGCACCGTCCCGTCCACACGGCGGGGAAAGCGGAAGAAGGACTGACGCAGCGATGTTCCGCCGTACGTTCTGGTTCACCGCCGGCGCAGCCGCCGGGGTCTGGGCCACCACCAAGGTCAACCGCAAGCTCAAGCAGCTGACGCCCGAGAGCCTCGCGGCGCAGGCCGCGGACAAGGCGCTCGCAGCGGGCCACCGGCTCAAGGACTTCGCGCTCGACGTCCGCGACGGCATGGCCCAGCGGGAGGCCGAACTCGACGAGGCGCTCGGCCTCAACGCGCATCCCGAACTCCCCGCCCCGCGGGGCTTCGCCGCCATCGAGAACAGCAACGACCCGCGGTACAGCAAGAACCCGACGTACGTCGAGAGGTCGACGTACTCGTACAACCGGAATGAGGACCACTGATGGAGTCGGCCGAGATTCGTCGCCGCTGGTTGAGCTTCTTCGAGGAGCGCGGGCACACCGTCGTGCCTTCGGCGTCGCTCATCGCGGACGACCCGACTCTGCTCCTGGTCAACGCCGGCATGGTTCCTTTCAAGCCGTACTTCCTCGGTGAGACGAAGCCGCCCGCCCCGCGCGCCACCAGCGTGCAGAAGTGCGTGCGTACGCCGGACATCGAAGAGGTCGGCAAGACCACGCGGCACGGCACGTTCTTCCAGATGTGCGGCAACTTCTCCTTCGGGGACTACTTCAAGGAAGGAGCCATCAAGTACGCCTGGGAGTTGCTCACCAACTCCGTGGCGGACGGTGGCTACGGCCTCGAGCCCGAGAAGCTCTGGATCACCGTCTACCTTGACGACGACGAGGCCGAGCAGATCTGGCGGGAGCAGATCGGCGTCCCGGCCGAGCGCATCCAGCGCCTGGGCAAGAAGGACAACTTCTGGTCCATGGGCGTCCCCGGCCCGTGCGGCCCCTGCTCCGAGATCAACTACGACCGCGGCCCCGAGTTCGGCGTCGAAGGCGGCCCGGCCGTCAACGACGAGCGGTACGTGGAGATCTGGAACCTGGTCTTCATGCAGTACGAGCGCGGGGCCGGTGACGGCAAGGAGGACTTCCCGATCCTCGGTGACCTGCCGTCGAAGAACATCGACACCGGTCTCGGCCTTGAACGCCTCGCCATGATCCTGCAGGGCGTGCAGAACATGTACGAGACCGACACCCTGCGCGTCGTCATGGACAAGGCCACCGAGCTGACCGGCGTGCGCTACGGCGACAAGCACGACACCGACGTCTCCATGCGCGTGGTCGCCGACCACATCCGTACGTCCGTCATGCTCATCGGCGACGGCGTCTCGCCCGGCAACGAGGGCCGCGGCTATGTGCTGCGCCGCATCATGCGCCGCGCCATCCGCAACATGCGCCTGATGGGCGCCACCGGACCGGTCGTCGCCGAGCTCATCGACGTCGTCATCAAGACGATGGGGCAGCAGTACTCGGAGCTCGTCACCGACCGCAAGCGCATCGAGACCGTGGCCCTCGCCGAGGAGGCCGCCTTCCTCAAGGCCCTCAAGGGCGGCACCAACATCCTCGACACCGCCGTCACCGAGACCAAGGCCGCAGGCTCGAACGTGCTCCCCGGTGAGAAGGCCTTCCTGCTCCACGACACCTGGGGCTTCCCGATCGACCTCACCCTGGAGATGGCCGCCGAACAGGGCCTCTCGGTGGATCAGGACGGCTTCCGGCGCCTCATGACGGAACAGCGCGACCGCGCCAAGGCCGACGCCAAGGCCAAGAAGACCGGCCACGCCGACATGGGTGCCTACCGCGAGATCGCCGACGCCGCCGGCGAGACCGAGTTCGTCGGCTACACGCAGACCGAGGGCGAGTCGAAGATCGTCGGCATCCTCGTCGACGGGGTCTCCTCGCCGGCCGCCACCGAGGGCGACGAGGTCGAGATCGTCCTCGACCGCACCCCCTTCTACGCCGAGGGCGGCGGCCAGATCGGCGACACCGGCCGCATCAAGGTCGACACCGGCGCCGTCATCGAGGTCCGCGACTGCCAGAAGCCGGTCCCCGGGGTGTACGTCCACAAGGGCGTCGTCCAGGTCGGCGAGGTGACCGTCGGCGCCTCCGCCCAGGCGGTCATCGACGTCCGCCGCCGCACGGCCATCGCCCGCGCCCACTCGGCCACGCACCTCACGCACCAGGCCCTGCGCGACGCCCTCGGCCCGACGGCCGCCCAGGCCGGTTCCGAGAACCAGCCTGGCCGCTTCCGCTTCGACTTCGGCTCCCCGTCCGCCGTGCCGGTGACCGTGATGACGGACGTCGAGCAGCAGATCAACGAGGTGCTCGCCCGCGATCTGGACGTCCGCGCCGATGTCATGTCGATCGACGAGGCCAAGAAGCAGGGCGCCATCGCCGAGTTCGGCGAGAAATACGGCGAGCGCGTGCGGGTCGTCACCATCGGCGACTTCTCCAAGGAACTGTGCGGCGGCACCCATGTGCACAACACCGCGCAGCTCGGCCTGGTGAAGCTGCTCGGCGAGTCGTCGATCGGCTCGGGTGTGCGACGCATCGAGGCCCTGGTCGGCGTGGACGCGTACAACTTCCTGGCCCGTGAGCACACGGTCGTCGCCCAGCTCCAGGAGCTGGTCAAGGGGCGTCCCGAGGAGCTGCCGGAGAAGATCTCCGCCATGCTCGGCAAGCTGAAGGACGCCGAGAAGGAGATCGAGAAGTTCCGCGCGGAGAAGGTCCTCCAGGCCGCCGCCGGTCTCGTCGAGTCCGCCAAGGACGTACGAGGCGTCGCTCTCGTCACCGGTCAGGTCCCCGACGGCACGTCCGCCGACGACCTGCGCAAGCTGGTCCTCGACGTGCGCGGCCGCATCCAGGGCGGCCGGGCCGCCGTCGTCGCCCTGTTCACCACCGCCAACGGCAAGCCGCTGACGGTCATCGCCACCAACGAGGCCGCCCGCGAGCGCGGACTCAAGGCCGGTGACCTGGTCCGCACGGCCGCCAAGACCCTCGGCGGCGGCGGTGGCGGCAAGCCGGACGTCGCCCAGGGCGGCGGTCAGAACCCGGCCGCCATCGGCGAGGCCGTCGACGCCGTCGAGCGCCTCGTGGCCGAGACGGCCAAGTGAGCCGAGCGAGCGAAGTGAGTGGGGACGAGCGGGTCATGCGGCGTGGCCGTCGGCTCGCCGTCGATGTCGGGGACGCCCGGATCGGGGTCGCCTCGTGCGACCCCGACGGGATCCTCGCCACTCCGGTGGAGACCGTGCCGGGACGTGATGTCCCGGCCGCCCAGCGGCGGTTGAAGCAGCTCGTCGAGGAGTACGAACCGATCGAGGTCGTCGTCGGACTTCCCCGCTCCCTCAAGGGGGGCGAAGGTCCGGCCGCGGTCAAGGTCCGCGCCTTCGCCCAGGACCTCGCCCGGGGGATCGCCCCCGTTCCGGTGCGGCTCCTGGACGAGCGGATGACCACCGTGACGGCCAGTCAGGGACTGCGCGCCTCGGGCGTTAAGGCCAAGAAGGGCCGGTCGGTCATCGACCAGGCCGCGGCCGTGATCATTCTCCAGCAGGCACTGGAATCCGAGCGGGTGTCAGGCACGTCTCCCGGCGAGGGCGTCGAAGTCACCACCTGATTTTCGCCGTTTCCCGCATTTCAGGCCGGTTCCGCTTCAGTGTCCGTGGTTCGTGAGTGAAGTGCGCCGCCTGTGGGACCCGTCACCCCGGGCACGTGAACGAGGCCGGAGATTCTGCCCCCTGCCGGACAGACGGTCGCGGCCTGAGGAGCTGGTGCGACACCTCAACGGGCTGCTTCCCGGGCGGCGTTGCCGCCCGTGAGCAGGAAGCCGAGCAGGCGACCGCTGACCACTTCTTGTGGAGAAACGAATGTCAACTGATCGCGATACGGTAACGTTCCGCGCGATGCGGCAGTCTTCGAACAACTGCCGCACAGCAGGAGAGGCGGATAGGATGCCGCGCTACGAGCGCCCAGTACCCACCGCCTCGCGGCTCGTAGGGGATCGATGACTGAGTATGGCCGGGGCCCAGGCTCCGAACCGTGGCATCCCGAGGACCCGTTGTACGGGGACGACGGATGGGGAGGACAGGAGGCCCACGCGGCCCAGTCCCCCTACGGCGGCCAGCCGCAGCACTATCCGCAGCAGCCGCAGGCGCCGCAGCAGTACGGCGACTGGGGCACGGGCCAGCAGGCCGGCTATGACCAGGGACAGCAGCAGTACGGCCAGGGTCAGCAGCAGCACTACGACCAGGGACAACAGCAGCAGTACGGCAACCAGGGGCAGCAGCAGTACGGCGGTCAGGGCCCGCAGCAGTACAACAACCAGGGCGGCCAGGGGTACCAGGACCAGGGCGGCCAGCAGTACAACGGCGGCTGGGACACGGGCCAGCAGCAGCCCCAGGTCCCTTACGGCGCCGATCCTGCTGACCCTTACGGTGGCCAGCCTGGTGCGTACGGCGGTCAGCAGTCCGACTACTACGGGACCCCCGACGCGTACCCGCCGCCGGAGCCGCCGAGCCGCCGCCGTACCGAGCCCGAACCGCAGCAGACCGACTGGGACCCGGGCCCGGACCAGGGCGAACACGCCTTCTTCGCGGGCGGCGGTGACGATGACGACCCCGACGACGACTCCGAGGGCGGAGCGGGTGACCGCCGAGGCAAAGGCGGCAAGGGCAAAAGCAAGGGCAAGGGCAAAGGCGGCAAGAAACGCCGCAGTGGCTGTGCCTGCCTGGTTGTGACGCTCGTCCTCGCCGGTGGGATCGGCGGAGTCGGGTATTTCGGTTACCAGTTCTACCAGGATCGTTTTGGCGCGGCGCCGGACTTTGCGGGGGACGGGACGAGCAAGCAGGTCTCCGTCACCATCAAGCAGGGCGCGAGCGGCTACGTCATCGGGCAGGCGCTGAAGGACGCGGGCATCGTCAAGAGTGTCGACGCTTTTGTGGCCGCGCAGAACAAGAATCCCAAAGGTAAGCAGCTCCAGGCGGGCGTCTATACGCTCAACGAGGAAATGTCCGCCGAAAGTGCCGTCGCGCTTATGCTCAGTCCAAAAAGCCGTGACAACCTGATCATTGCTGAGGGCAAGCGAAATATAGAAGTATATACGCTGATCGACAATCGCCTTGGGGTCAAGAAAGGCACGACCGCGGCGGTCGCCAAGAAGGAATGGAACGATCTCGGTCTGCCTGATTGGGCGAACAGCGAAAAGGGCGTGAAGGATCCGCTGGAAGGGTTCCTCTATCCGTCCAGTTATCCCGTTTCCAAGGGCATGAAATCCAAGGATGTCCTGGAGGAAATGGTCAAGCACGCGGCGGACAAATACGAAGAATTCGGGCTTGAGTCGAAGGCTGAGGCGCTGGACCTGAAGGACCCGCTGCAGCTCCTCACGGTGGCGAGCCTCGTTCAGGTCGAGGGCAAGTACGACCACGACTTCCGCAAGGTCTCCCGCGTCGTCTACAACCGCCTCAAGCCGGGCAACCTCGAAACGGTCGGCAGGCTGGAGTTCGACTCCACCATCAACTACATCAAGGGTCAGAGCACCCTGGACGTCGGCACGGTCGCTCAGCTGCGGGAGATCAAGGACCCGTACAACACGTACGACGTCAGGGGGCTTCCGCCAGGTCCCATCAGCAACCCCGGCGAGGAAGCCATCGATGCCGCGATGAAACCGACCCCCGGGCCCTGGTACTACTTCGTGTCGATCAACGAGGACAAGACGGTGTTCTCGGTCACCAACGAAGAGCACAACAAGAACGTGGAAGAGTACGAGAAGGAACGGAACTAACAAGCTCGATGAGCACAGTGAAGCGCGCCGCTGTTGTCGGCTCGCCCATCAGTCATTCCCTCTCGCCTGTGCTGCACAGGGCCGCTTATGCGGAGTTGGGTCTCACCGGCTGGACGTATGAGCGTTTCGAGGTCGATGAGGCGGGACTGCCCGGTTTCCTCGGAAAGCTGGATGCGTCGTGGGCCGGGTTGTCCCTCACCATGCCGTTGAAACGGGCGGTCCTTCCGCTGCTGGACGAGATCAGTGCGACCGCCCGCTCCGTCGAGGCGGTCAACACGGTCGTCTTCACCGACGACGGCCGTCGCGTCGGCGACAACACCGATATCCCCGGAATCATCGCGGCGCTGCACGAGCGCGGTGTGGAAAAGGTGGAGTCCGCGGCGATCCTCGGTGCCGGCGCCACCGCTTCGTCGGCGCTCGCCGCGCTCGCCGGTGTCTGCTCGGGTCCGGTGACCGTGTTCGTGCGGAGCGAGGCCCGCGCCCGTGAGATGCGGGGCTGGGGCGAGCGTCTGGGGGTCGCGGTGCGGATCGCGGACTGGGCGGAGGCGGACCGTGCCTTCGAAGCGCCGCTGGTGATCGCGACCACTCCGGCAGGGGGCACCGACGCCCTGGTCCCGCGCGTGCCCGAGCGGCCCGGGACCCTCTTCGACGTGCTGTACGCACCCTGGCCCACGTCTTTGGCCGCCGCCTGGGGCAAGAACGGGGGAGGGGTCGTCGGCGGCCTGGATCTGCTGGTCCACCAGGCCGCGCTCCAGGTTGAGCAGATGACGGGACGTGCACCCGCCCCCCTTGAGGCGATGAGAGCCGCGGGTGAACGCGCACTCCAGGAGGCGGAGGCGTGATCCGGTCATGATCTGGCCGATTTGATGCGGACCTGCCAGGAATGATCGCTTGAGGGCTACATTCTCGCCGGGCGGTGTCGAGCGACACCGAAAAAAGGGGAGAACTGTGCGCAAGTCGATGGGTCGCGTCCTCGCTCTCACAGCGGCGGCTTTCGGGATGGTGCTGGCCGGATCCGGGGTGGCGCACGCGGCGACGCCGGCCGAGAAGGCCGTGGCTGCCTGTGGTTCCAGTTACTACGTGCAGCGCAGTCACACGATGGGGCTGGGGCAGAACGTCACGGTCTACCAGCTCTACAGCTCCTCGACGGGGAACAACTGCGTCGTCACCGTCAAGCACGAGAGAGCCGGCGCCCACGACGGCACGGCCACCGGCCTCGGCGCCGGAATCCAGGCCGAAGGCGGCCCCTGGAAGAAGGACGACGGCGACTACAAGTACTACGCGGGCCCGGTGTACGTGTCCGCGCCCGGCAAGTGCGTTCGCTTCTGGGCCCACTACGAGGAGATCGGCGCGTCCACCATCCGTGACTGGTACCACACCAGTACGTACGGGAACTGCGGCTGACGCGGCAGAGCACGGAAGGCCGGCGAGCGTGTGCTCGCCGGTCGCCGGGTCCCGTCCCGTCTGATGGACCTCCGGCCGGGCAACGGGGCCGGACATGGGAGAATCGGAGACGGCGGGCCAGGGCCGCGCACCCGGTCGCGCCGTCGTCGTACGCGGGGACAGTCGTACGCAGGGCAGTACCAGGGCGCGAGCATCATGAGGAGCACCGTTGAGCAGGTTGCGCTGGCTGACCGCGGGGGAGTCCCACGGACCCGCACTTGTCGCGACGCTGGAGGGTCTTCCCGCCGGCGTGCCGATCACCACGGAGATGGTGGCGGACCACCTGGCGAGGCGGCGGCTCGGTTACGGGCGCGGTGCGCGGATGAAGTTCGAGCGGGACGAGGTCACCTTCCTGGGCGGCGTACGTCACGGACTGACCCTGGGGTCCCCCGTCGCGGTCATGGTGGGTAACACCGAGTGGCCCAAGTGGGAGCAGGTGATGGCGGCCGATCCGGTCGAGCCGGAGATCCTCGCCGAGCTGGCGCGCAACGCCCCGCTGACCCGGCCCAGGCCCGGTCACGCGGATCTCGCGGGGATGCAGAAGTACGGCTTCGACGAGGCCCGGCCGATCCTGGAGCGGGCGAGTGCCCGTGAGACCGCGGCGCGGGTGGCGCTGGGTGCGGTAGCGCGTTCGTACCTGAAGGAGACCGCCGGGATCGAGGTCGTCTCGCACGTCGTGGAGCTGGCGGCGGCGAAGGCCCCGTACGGCGTCTACCCCAAGCCCTCCGACGTGGAGAAGCTGGACGCCGATCCGGTGCGCTGCCTGGACGCCGACGCGTCGAAGGCGATGGTCGCGGAGATCGACCAGGCGCACAAGGACGGGGACACGCTCGGTGGCGTGGTCGAGGTGCTGGCGTACGGGGTGCCGGTGGGGCTGGGCTCGCATGTGCACTGGGACCGGCGGCTCGATGCCCGCTTGGCGGCCGCGCTCATGGGCATCCAGGCCATCAAGGGAGTCGAGGTCGGTGACGGCTTCGACCTGGCGCGCGTGCCGGGCTCGCAGGCGCACGACGAGATCGTGCGGACGGACGAGGGCATCAAGCGGGCCTCGGGGCGTTCCGGCGGGACCGAGGGCGGTCTGACGACGGGCGAACTGCTGCGCGTGCGGGCGGCCATGAAGCCGATCGCCACCGTGCCGCGCGCGCTGGCCACCATCGACGTGGTGACCGGCGAGGCGACCAAGGCGCACCACCAGCGCTCGGACGTGTGCGCGGTGCCGGCCGCGGGCATCGTCGCCGAGGCGATGGTGGCGCTGGTGCTGGCGGACGCGGTGGCCGAGAAGTTCGGCGGCGACAGCGTGCCGGAGACGCGGCGCAACGTCACCTCGTACCTCGAGAACCTGGTCGTCCGGTGACTGCGATGAATCCGGCGGGTGCTTTGCGGGTCGTCCTGGTCGGGCCCATGGGGGTCGGCAAGTCCACCGTGGGCGCGCTGGTCGCACAGCGGCTGGGCTGCGCCTACCGGGACACGGATGACGACATCGTGGCCGAGCAGGGCCGGACCATCGCGGACATCTTCCTGGACGAGGGCGAGGCGGCCTTCCGCGCGATCGAGAAGCAGGCCGTGCACAAGGCGCTGACCGAGCACGACGGCGTACTCGCGCTCGGCGGCGGCTCGATCCTGGACGCGGACACCCGGGCGCTGCTGGCCGGGCTGCCGGTGGTCTACCTGTCGATGGACGTCGAGGAGGCGGTCAAGCGCACCGGGCTGAACGCCGCCCGGCCGCTGCTCGCCGTCAACCCACGCCGCCAGTGGCGCGACCTGATGGAAGCCCGCCGCTCCCTCTACACCGAAGTCGCCCGCGCGGTCGTCGCCACCGACGGCCGTGCCCCCGAAGAGGTCGCCCAGGCGGTCCTCGACGCCTTGGAGTTGAAGTACGCATGAGCGCGCAGGCAGTCACCCGGATCCACGTCGGCGGTACGGCGGGCAGTGAGCCGTACGAGGTACTGGTGGGCCGTCAGCTGCTCGGCGAACTCGGCGGGCTGATCGGGGAGCGGACCAAGCGGGTCGCCGTGATCCACCCCGAGGCGCTCGCCGACACCGGTGAGGCGCTCCGGGCCGACCTGGCGGAACAGGGCTTCGAGGCCGTCGCCATCCAGGTGCCCAACGCCGAGGAGGCCAAGACCGCCGAGGTCGCCGCCTACTGCTGGAAGGCGCTGGGCCAGTCCGGCTTCACGCGTACCGATGTGATCGTGGGCGTGGGCGGCGGTTCCACCACCGACCTGGCCGGATTCGTGGCCGCGAGCTGGCTGCGCGGGGTGCGCTGGATCGCCATCCCGACCACGGTGCTGGCCATGGTGGACGCGGCGGTCGGCGGCAAGACCGGCATCAACACCGCCGAGGGCAAGAACCTCGTCGGCGCCTTCCACCCGCCCGCCGGTGTGCTGTGCGACCTGGCGGCGCTGGAATCGCTGCCGGTCCACGACTTCGTGTCCGGGCTCGCCGAGATCATCAAGGCCGGTTTCATCGCCGACCCGGTCATCCTCGAACTCATCGAGGCCGACCCACAGGGCGCCCGCACCCCGGAGGGGCCGCACACCGCAGAGCTCATCGAGCGCTCCATCAAGGTGAAGGCCGAGGTCGTCTCGTCCGACCTGAAGGAGTCCGGGCTGCGCGAGATCCTCAACTACGGGCACACCCTCGCGCACGCCATCGAGAAGAACGAGCGCTACGAGTGGCGGCACGGGGCCGCCGTCGCGGTGGGTATGCACTTCGCGGCCGAACTGGGCCGGCTGGCCGGGCGGCTGGACGACGTGACGGCGGACCGGCACCGCACGATCCTGGAATCGGTAGGCCTGCCGCTGAGCTACCGCTACGACCAGTGGCCCAAGCTCCTGCAGACCATGAAGGTCGACAAGAAGTCCCGCGGCGACATGCTCCGCTTCATCGTCCTGGACGGACTGGCCAAGCCCACCGTCCTGGAGGGCCCCGACCCGGCGGTCCTCCTCGCCGCCTACGGCGAAGTGGGCGAATAGCTCCCCCGGACGTCACTTGGGCCGATTTGCCTTGTGCGGACGGGCACTTCGGACCGCTCCCGGCCGTTCACCAAACGGCGGCCGGGGGCGGTACCGTTCGGTAGGAGCGGGGCAGGAGCCCGCTGCCAGCGCCAATTGCCTGTACGAGACGGAGTGGCACCGGATGCAGCACGCAGTGGGGTCTCCGCTGCCGCCGCCCCACCAGCCGGGGCACGGACCGGCCGTCGGCTGGTCGCCGGCCGCACAACACCCGGGGCCGCACCACCCGGGCGCGCACCCGGGCCCCGCGCCCGCGCAGCAGCCCGCAGGCCCCGCACCCGTGGGCCCGCCGCCGGGTTTCGCCGGAGCGCCGACGGGGCCCGCCGCCCCGCACCCGCCGGGCCGCGCGCCCGCGCCGCACCACTCGGTCCCGCACCACGCTCCCGTACCGCCGACGCCGGAAACCACGGGCCATGTGCAGCTGCCGCCGGGTGGCCCCGTGCCGATGCCGAGCGCGCCGCCCGCGGCCGGCATGCCCGACCCCACGTCCACGACGCTCGCCGTCCTGCTCATCGGTCCCGCCGGTGCCGGGAAAACGAGCGTCGCCAAGTACTGGGCGGGCCACCGCCGGGTGCCCACCGCGCACATCAGCCTCGACGACGTACGCGAATGGGTGCGCTCGGGATTCGCCGACCCGCAGTCGGGGTGGAACGACAACTCGGAGGCGCAGTATCGTCTCGCCCGCCGTACCTGCGGCTTCGCGGCGCGGAACTTCCTGGCCAACAACATCTCCTGCATCCTGGACGACGCGGTCTTCCCCGACCGGCCCGTGGTGGGGCTCGGTGGCTGGAAACGGCACATCGGGCCCGGTCTGCTGCCGGTCGTTCTCCTGCCCGGCCTGGAGATAGTTTTGGAGCGCAATGCCGAGCGCTCCGGGAACCGACGTCTGACCGATGAGGAAGTCGCCCGTATCCATGGGCGGATGGCCGGGTGGTACGGGTCGGGGCTGCCCATCATCGACAACTCTCAGCTTGATGTGCCGACCACGGCGCGGGTGCTGGACGATGTGCTGGCGCGGTCGATCGCCAGTCCGCCGCCCTGGTGAGGGCGCCGGCTGTTGGGAGGGCCAGGGTTTTTCGCCCCCGCCGCCCCTACCCGTCCCATCCCTGAGGGCTGCGCCCCCAGACCCCCCTCTACGTCATACGTCGGCTGCGGGTCGGCTGTGGCTTGGCGCGCAGTTCCCCGCGCCCCTTCGGGGCGCGTCACCGGCTGAGGCGCTCGGTCGGGCCTGTTGGAGCGGCGGTATTCGGCCACCGCTCTTAGGCTCGGGGCATGTCAGAGGTGTACGCGGTTCGGCGGGAGCGGCTTCGGGAACGTTGCACGGCGGGGGGCAACGCGACCGCGCTGGTGTCCCGCCCCGCCAACGTCCGTTATCTGGCGGGCATGGCGCCGCCCGGCGCGGTTCTCCTGCTGGGCAGGACCGAGGACCTGCTCGTATGCGGCGGTCTGACGGAAACCCCGTTCGACGGGGGCCGGCCGGACGAGGCCCTCCGGGTGCATCCGCTGGCGAGTCCCGGTGGCGACCCCGCCGTGGCGGCCGCGGACCTCGCCACGGCCCAGGGTGCCGAGTCCCTCGCCGTGGAGGAGCACCATCTGACCGTGGCCCGGCACCGGGCGATCGTCTCGGTGGCACCCGGGCTGCGCCTCGGCGACCTCGGCGGCGCCGTCGAGCAGCTGCGTGTCGTCAAGGACGAGGAGGAGATCTCCTGCCTGCGCGTCGGCGCGGAGATCGCCGACCAGGCCCTGGGCGAGCTCCTGGAGTCGATTCTCGTCGGCCGCACCGAACGCCACCTCGCCCTGGAACTGGAACGCCGCCTCGTCGACCACGGCGCCGAGGGCCCGGCCTTCGCGACCTCGGTCGGCACCGGACCGAACTCCGGGCGCCGCGGCCACCGCCCCGGCGACCGCCGGGTCGAGGAGGGCGACTTCCTCTCCGTCTGCCTGGGCGCGACCTACCGCGGCTACCGCTGCGAGATCGGCCGCACGTTCGTCATCGGCACCTCGCCCGCGGACTGGCAGATCGAGCTCTACGACCTCGTCTTCGCCGCCCAGCGTGCCGGACGCGAGGCACTCGTACCCGGCGCCGCCTACCGTGACGTGGACCGCGCGGCCCGCCAGGTACTCGACTCCGCGGGGTATTCGGACGGCCTTCCTCCGCTGACCGGGCACGGTGTCGGGCTCGAAATCGACGAGGACCCGCAGCTGGCCCCCGCGGCCATGGGTAAACTGGACGCTTGCGTGCCGGTCACCGTCGAACCGGGGGTCCACCTCCCGGGCCGGGGCGGTGTCCGGATCGATGACACGCTCGTCGTGCGCCCTGAGGCGGACGGCGGACCCGAGCTACTCACCATTACGACCAAGGAGCTGCTCGCGCTCTAGCTTCGAGCTGTCGCGCCTGCCCCGTGGTCGTCCACGTCAGTCCAGGAGATTCCGCAACCGTGGCTTCCACGAACGACCTCAAGAACGGCCTGGTGCTCAAGCTCGAAGGCGGCCAGCTCTGGTCCGTCGTCGAGTTCCAGCACGTCAAGCCCGGCAAGGGCCCGGCTTTCGTGCGCACCAAGCTCAAGAACGTGCTCTCCGGCAAGGTCGTCGACAAGACGTTCAACGCCGGTGTCAAGGTCGAGACGGCCACTGTCGACAAGCGCGACATGCAGTTCTCGTACATGGACGGCGAGTACTTCGTCTTCATGGACCTGGAGACGTACGACCAGCTCCACGTCGACCGGAAGGCCGTCGGCGACGCCGCCAACTTCCTGATCGAGGGCTTCACCGCCACGGTCGCGCAGCACGAGGGCGAGGTGCTCTTCGTCGAGCTGCCGGCCGCCGTCGAGCTCGTCATCCAGGAGACCGAGCCGGGTGTCCAGGGCGACCGCTCCACCGGTGGCACCAAGCCCGCCATCCTGGAGACCGGCCACCAGATCAACGTGCCGCTCTTCATCACCACCGGCGAGAAGATCAAGGTCGACACCCGCTCCAGCGACTACCTCGGCCGGGTGAACAGCTAACCGTGGCTGCCCGCAACACGGCCCGCAAGCGCGCCTTCCAGATCCTCTTCGAGGGCGATCAGCGCGGCGTGGACGTCCAGACAGTGCTGGGGGACTGGATCCGGCACGCCCGGACCGACACCCGGCAGCCGCCGGTGAGCGAGTACACGATGCAGCTCGTCGAGGGCTACGCGAAGTACGAGCGGCGCATCGACGATCTCATCTCGCAGTACGCGGTCGGCTGGACGCTCGACAGGATGCCGGTCGTGGCTTTCCCGGCCCGCCCCGCCCGTCAGCAGCTCGGCGACGGCTCTCAGCGTTCCCCGTCTCAGCAGTACGCCGGGCTCCAGCTCGACGTCGAACTC
>NZ_JBFAHW010000131.1:0-28485 GCF_040654355.1 Streptomyces sp. NPDC050704
CCAGAGCGGCGATCGGATACCCCGTCGCGGCACCGCCCCACCCACACACCCAGGGGCGCGGGGAACTGCGCGACCAGCCCCCACCGAACCCGCAGACAAACAACCGCCCAACCGCCGGAGGCACCGCCCAGAGTGAAAATGATCGATCAAATGAGTCGTAAAGGTCACACAGCTCTTTCGGAACCGCCCCACAGAGAGGCAGGATGAACAGGTTGGCGGCACTGAGTGCCGCCAATAGGCCCAATGGTCGACCCCGAGTGCACTCTCCTGCGCCAAATGGGGGATGGTAGAGACAGTCAGGGCACCTCGAAGAAGAGGCACAACGTCGGTGAGGGATGACGTGAGCGACAACTCTGTAGTACTGCGGCACGGCGACGGCGAGTACACCTACCCGGTGATCGACAGCACCGTCGGCGACAAGGGCTTCGACATCGGGAAGCTCCGCGCCCAGACCGGTCTGGTGACGCTGGACAGCGGTTACGGCAACACCGCCGCCTATAAATCCGCCATCACCTACCTCGACGGCGAGCAGGGCATCCTCCGCTACCGCGGCTACCCGATCGAGCAGCTGGCCGAGCGCTCCACCTTCCTTGAGGTGGCCTCCCTGCTGATCAACGGCGAGCTGCCCACGGTCGACGAGCTCTCCGTCTTCAAGAACGAGATCACCCAGCACACCCTGCTCCACGAGGACGTCAAGCGGTTCTACCAGGGCTTCCCGCGCGACGCCCACCCGATGGCGATGCTGTCCTCGGTGGTCAGCGCCCTGTCGACGTTCTACCAGGACAGCCACAACCCGTTCGACGAGAAGCAGCGCCACCTTTCGACGATCCGCCTGCTCGCCAAGCTTCCGACGATCGCGGCGTACGCGTACAAGAAGTCGATCGGCCACCCCTTCGTCTACCCGCGCAACGACCTCGGGTACGTCGAGAACTTCCTGCGCATGACGTTCTCGGTCCCGGCGCAGGAGTACGAGCCGGACCCGGTCGTCGTCTCCGCGCTCGACAAGCTGCTCATCCTGCACGCGGACCACGAGCAGAACTGTTCGACCTCCACCGTGCGCCTGGTCGGCTCGTCGCAGGCGAACATGTTCGCCTCGATCTCGGCCGGCATCAGCGCGCTCTGGGGCCCGCTGCACGGCGGCGCCAACCAGTCGGTCCTGGAGATGCTGGAAGGCATCCAGGCCAACGGCGGCGACGTCGACTCCTTCATCCGCAAGGTGAAGAACAAGGAGGAAGGCGTCCGCCTGATGGGCTTCGGCCACCGGGTGTACAAGTCCTTCGACCCGCGCGCGAAGATCATCAAGGCGGCCGCGCACGACGTCCTGTCGGCCCTCGGCAAGTCCGACGAGCTGCTGGACATCGCGCTCAAGCTGGAGGAGCACGCGCTCTCCGACGACTACTTCGTCTCGCGCAACCTCTACCCGAACGTGGACTTCTACACGGGTCTGATCTACCGGGCCATGGGCTTCCCGACCGAGATGTTCACGGTCCTGTTCGCCCTCGGCCGGCTGCCGGGCTGGATCGCCCAGTGGCACGAGATGATCAAGGAGCCGGGTTCGCGCATCGGCCGCCCGCGCCAGATCTACACGGGCGAGGTCCTGCGCGACTTCGTACCGGTGGAACAGCGTTAGTACGGCTCCTGGTGCCAGGTACCCGCTGCCTGGCTCCTGGTACCAGGAAGGCCCCCGCGAGCTTCGAGAATAAAGAAGGCGCCCCGCTGCCGGTCCCCCCACGGGCCGGAGTCGGGGCGCCTTCCCATGTCCCGGTGCGGATTCCCCCCACGGGATCCGGCCGGGCGTCTGAAGGCAGCGCCTGAATCGCTGCGAGCAAAACGAGCAAAACTCTGTGTACTACCGCGGTGCGATCTGCCGGGACCCGTACGTACGGGAGGGCCGCTCAAGCTCCCCGCTGTACGTGCCCCGGCAACGCAATTCCGAGAACGTCCCCCAAGACGTCCTCAGATGCCGGAAACGCCCCCCAAGACGTTCACCAGCATCGTCAATCTAGACTCACGAACCCCTTCGATGGTTACGTTCGCATCACTGTGATCTGCGTCTCTTGCATATCCCCTGAAGATACGCAAGAGCCCCGATACGGACTTCGGGACCCAAGCGTAAGGATGATGCGCGAGCCTTGTGAAGAGCTTATGTGAAGGGATGCGTCGGACTCTAGGGGGACTCTTACGTCTTCGTCACGAAAATGCCCTCAGGCGGAGACTGTTCGTCAGCACGAACACGGAGGAGAAGGCCATGGCGGCCCCCGCGATCATCGGGTTCAGCAGCCCCGCCGCGGCCAGCGGCAGCGCCGCCACGTTGTAGCCGAAGGCCCAGACAAGGTTTCCCTTGATCGTGGACAGAGTCCGGCGTGACAGCCGGATCGCGTCCGCGGCCACCCGCAGATCCCCCCGTACGAGCGTCAGATCGCTCGCCTCGATCGCCGCGTCCGTCCCGGTGCCCATGGCCAGCCCCAGATCGGCGGTGGCAAGGGCGGCCGCGTCGTTGACGCCGTCGCCGACCATCGCCACCACCCGGCCCTCGGCCTGCAGCCGCCTGACGACGTCGGCCTTGTCCTCGGGCAGCACCTCGGCGATCACGTCGCCGGCGTCGATGCCCACCGAGCGGGCCACGGACTCGGCCACCATCCGGTTGTCACCGGTCAGCAGGACCGGTGTGAGCCCGAGGGCGCGTAGCTCGCGGACCGCCTCCGCGCTGGTCTCCTTGACCGCGTCGGCGACCGTCACGACACCACGTGCCGCCCCGTCCCAGGCGACGGCCACGGCGGTACGCCCCTCCTCCTCGGCCCGCGCCTGCCGCGCGACCAGCTCCTCGGGCAGCGCGATCCCGGCCTCTTCGAGGAGACGGGCCCGCCCGACCAGCACCCGGTGGCCCTCGACCGTGCCGCGCACACCGAGCCCGGGGACGTTCTCGAAGTCGTTCACCGGGGGCAGGGCCCCGGCCCGTTTCTCCGCACCCACCGCCACGGCCCGGGCGATCGGGTGCTCGGAGGCGTACTCCAGGGCGCCCGCGAGCCGCAGTACCTGCTTCTCCTCGGTGCCGTCGGCCGCGTACACCTCCTGGAGGGTCATCCGGCCTGTGGTGACGGTCCCCGTCTTGTCGAGGACGACCGTGTCGACTCGGCGGGTGGACTCCAGGACCTCGGGACCCTTGATGAGGATGCCGAGCTGGGCGCCGCGGCCCGTACCGACCATGAGGGCGGTCGGAGTGGCCAGCCCCAGCGCACACGGGCAGGCGATGATCAGCACGGCGACGGCCGCGGTGAACGCGGCGGCTGTCTCCCCGGTGGCGCCGAGCCAGCCCCCGAACGTACCGGCCGCGATCAGCAGCACGACGGGCACGAAGATCCCGGAGATCCGGTCGGCCAGGCGCTGCACCTCCGCCTTGCCGTTCTGCGCGTCCTCCACGAGCCGCGCCATCCGCGCGAGCCGGGTGTCCGCGCCGACCTGGGTCGCCTCGACGACGAGCCGCCCGCCGGCGTTCACGGTCGCCCCCGTGACGGAGTCCCCGACGGTCACGTCCACCGGCACCGACTCGCCGGTCAGCATGGACGCGTCGACCGCCGAGACACCCTCGACGACCGTGCCGTCGGTGGCGACCTTCTCGCCTGGCCGTACGACGAAGTGGTCGCCCACGGCCAGCCGGTCCACCGGGATACGGACCTCACGGCCGCCTCGTACGACGGAGACGTCCTTGACGCCCAGCTCCATCAGCGCCCGCAGCGCCGCTCCCGCGCGCCGCTTGGAGCGGACCTCCAGGTAGCGGCCGAGGAGGATGAACGTGACGACACCCGCGGCGACTTCGAGGTAGATCGACGACGCCCCGTCCGTACGCGAGACGGTGAACTCGAAGCCGTGCCGCATGCCCGGCATCCCGGCGTGCCCGAAGAACAGCGCCCACAGGGACCAGCCGAACGCGGCGAGCGTGCCGATCGAGATGAGCGTGTCCATGGTGGCGGCGCCGTGCCGGGCGTTCGTGAAGGCCGCCCGGTGGAAAGGCAGTCCGCCCCAGACGACGACGGGCGCGGCGAGTGTCAGCGTGAGCCACTGCCAGTTGTCGAACTGGAGCGCCGGAATCATCGACAGCAGGACCACGGGCACGGCGAGGAGCGCGGAGACTGTGAGGCGCTCGCGCAGGGCGGCCAGTTCGGGGTCTTCCCCCGCTCGGCCTCCGCCGACGGCTTCCGCCGCCCCGGTCCGTGGGGGCGGCGGCTCCTCGGCCGTGTAGCCCGTCTTCACCACCGTGGCGATCAGATCGGCGACCTGTACGCCTTCGGGGTAGGCGACCTTCGCCTTCTCCGTCGCGTAGTTCACCGTGGCGGTGACGCCGTCCATGCGGTTGAGCTTCTTCTCGACGCGGGCCGCGCACGAGGCGCAGGTCATCCCGCCGATGACCAGCTCGACTTCCGCGACCGTGCCTATCGGTGGCTCGGCGGATTCGGCGGACGACGCCGATTCCGCCGACGCCGCCGCTGATTCCGCGGTGGTACTGGTCATGTGTCCGTGCTCCAGAGGGGGCGTACGCGCGGTGCTGAGAGCCTGTGTCTGAACCCCCGTCGTCCGCGCGGAGCGCGGGCGCAGCGGCGGTCGGTGCGTGCCCTCGGTGTGCGGCGTCGCAGGTCATGTGGCGGAGCCACCTGTCCTGGGGCGCCGTGCGGCGGTGGGGGTCCCCCCGCCCGAGCCGAGCGAAGCCGGTTCGAGGGTGGGGGCGCGTGCCGGGCGTCGGGGCGCAGGCGGGGGTTCAGACACAGGCTCTCAGGCCTGGCCGGCGAGTTCGAAGCCGGCCTCGTCGACGGCGGCGCGCACGGCCTCCTCGTCGAGCGGGGCGGTGGAGACCACGGTGACCACACCGGTGGCGGCGACGGCCTTCACCGAGGTGACACCGGCGATTCCGGAGATCTCACCGGACACCGAGCCTTCGCAGTGCCCGCAGCTCATTCCGGTCACCTTGTAGACGGTCGTGAGGGAGCCGGAGGCGTCGGTCTGGGTGGTCATGTCGTTTCTCCTCGTCGATACGTGTGGGACTCGGGTGGCCCACGAGGGCGCCACCACACTCACGGTATACCCCTATGGGGTACGCCTCCAAGAGGGGGCCGGGAGGAGCCAGGTCACAGCACGCGGCTAGCGTTCGGTCCGCAACGGTGGTCCACGGGCGGAGGGCGAGGCGCATGCGGGCAGTGGTGTTCGAGCGGTACGGGGAACTCGCCGAGGTACGGGACGTGCCGGACCCGGCGCCCGCGCCGCACGGGGTGGTGGTGCGGGTCGAGGCCACCGGGCTGTGCCGCAGCGACTGGCACGGCTGGCAGGGCCACGACCCGGACATCGCGCTGCCGCACGTACCGGGCCACGAACTCGCCGGAACCGTCGAGGCGGTGGGCGGCCTGGTGACCGGCTGGCGCCCCGGCGACCGCGTCACCGTGCCCTTCGTCTGCGCCTGCGGAACCTGCGCCTCCTGCGCGGCGGGCGACCAGCAGGTGTGCGAGCGGCAGACCCAGCCCGGGTTCACGCACTGGGGGTCCTTCGCCCAGTACGTCGCCCTGGACCACGCCGACGTGAACCTGGTCGCGGTGGCGGACGAACTGTCCTTCGGAACCGCGGCCTCGCTGGGGTGCCGGTTCGCCACGGCGTTCCGCGCGGTGGTCGCCCAGGGGCGGGTGGCGCCGGGGGAGTGGGTGGCCGTGCACGGCTGCGGCGGTGTCGGCCTGTCCGCCGTGATGATCGCGGCGGCCGCCGGAGCACGGGTCGTCGCGGTCGACCTCTCACCCCGGGCACTGGACCTGGCGCGACAGTTCGGGGCGGCGCACTGCGTGGACGCGTCACAGATCCCCGGGCCCGGGGACACGGCGGAGGCGGTCCGCGAGCTCACGGGCGGTGGCGCCCATCTCTCGCTCGACGCCCTCGGCTCCCCGGTCACCTGCGCGGCATCGGTGAACAGCCTGCGCCGCCGGGGCCGGCACATCCAGGTCGGCCTGCTCCCACGGGACCCCGTCCTGCCGATGGCCCGCGTGATCGCCCTCGAACTCGAACTCCTCGGCAGCCACGGCATGCCCGCGCACGCCTATCCACCGATGCTGGAGTCCGTACGGGCCGGAGCACTGCGCCCCGACCTCCTCGTGACATCCACGATCCCCCTGGCCACGGCCCCCGCCGCACTGGCGGCGATGGGGACGGCACCGGGCGCGGGCGTGACGGTCATCGAGCCGTGGATGTGACAGTCATCCAGCTGTGGGCGTGACGGCCCCGGGCCGGCCGCGGTGGTCGGCCCACTCATGGGCGAGGACCGACATCCGTACGGAGTCGAACCACTCTCCGCCGGACAGCAGGGCCTCGCGCTCGACGCCCTCGGCCACGAATCCGGCCTTCTCGTAGGCGCGGCGGGCCCGCGGGTTGAAGGTGTAGACGCCCAGCGAGACGCGGTGCAGGCCCAGTTGCTCGAAGGCGTGTCCGACGATCAGCCGGGTGGCGTCGGTGCCCAGACCGCGACCCTGGCCCCCGGGGCCGATCAGGATGCGGAACGTACAGCTGTGGTTGTGCCTGTCCCACTCGTTCAGGACCGCCTCGCCCACGAGTTCGCCGCCGGCCCGGTCCACGATGCCGAGGTCCAGCCGGTCGTCCTGGTCGTTCCGGGTGCCGTACCAGGAGCGCAGCCGGTCCATGTCGAACGCCTCGTCGGGGCTGCCGGTGAGCCGGACGACCTCGGGATCGTCCAGGATCCGGGCCATCACCGGGACGTCGTCCTCGGTGAACGGCCGCAGGACCGCCCTCTCTCCGGTGAGGACGGGCTTGACGGAGAAGTCGCTCATCCGGGCATCCTCGGAGACCTCCCGCGTACGGGCAACCGAATATGCGACGGGGTCCCCGCCCGTCCGTCGTGCGGGGACCCGTTGGATGTGGCCGTGGTGGGATCAGCCGTCCCTGCGGCCCCTGTTGCCGGGGCGGGAGGCGACCCAGGAGCGGACCGTGTCGGCGTACCAGTAGGGCTTGCCGCTCTCCACGTGGTCGGGTGGGGGTAGCAGTCCGTGCTTGCGGTAGGACCGCACGGTGTCCGGCTGCACTTTGATGTGCGCCGCGATCTCCTTGTACGACCAGAGCCTTCGGTCGGTCATCAGTAGCACCTCCCTGCGCGCGCCGCGGCGGCGGCCGAGGGACGGCCGTCGGGGGAGCCGGGCGCTGCGCTGGCGATCACAAGCCTGTGTCCGGTGAACGACACAGCGTGACCGCCGGGTAGCGCCTGTCGCGCGGGTGTGACGCAGTACCCGCGTACACGCGACATGCGTGACAGAAACAGGTTCTTTGTGACACGAGTGACGCATTACGCATCAGGTTGGGGGCGCACAACGGCGCCCCCGTGAGGGGCGCGGGGAACTGCGCGACAAGCCACAACGAACCCGCAGCCGACTTACGCCCCGCAGGACCTCAAAAACGACCGCGTCCGCTGTGCAATCGGCAACGGCTTGTCCGGCTCACACGGATACATGTCCTGCTCGACAATCGCGAACAACTCCACGCCCAAGCCCTGCGCAGCAGCCAGCACGGGCTCCAGCGCCGGCACGCCGGACGGCGGCTCGCACATCACACCGCGCGCCACCGCCGGGCCGAACGGAACCTCGTTCGCCCGGACCTCGGCGAGGATCGCGGGGTCCACCTGCTTGAGGTGGAGGTACCCGATCCGCTCCCCGTACGTCTCGATGAGCTTGACGTTGTCGCCGCCGCAGTAGGCGTAGTGACCGGTGTCCAGGCACAGCGAAACCAACGACGAGTCCGTGCCGTCGAGGAAACGGGTCACGTTCTCCTCGCTGTCGATGTGCGTGTCCGCGTGCGGGTGGACGACGATTTTCAGCCCATAGCGCTCGCGGACCTCACGCCCGAGCCGCTCGGTCTGCGTGGTGAGGTGGCGCCACTGCTCGGGGGTGAGCGTGTCGGGTTCCAGCACCTCGCCCGTCTTGTCGTCGCGCCAGAAGGACGGGATGACGACGAGGTGCTCGGCGCCCATCGCCTGGGTGAGGGCGGCGATGTCCGAGACGTGCGCCCAGGTGGCGTCCCACACGTCCGGACCGCGGTGCAGGCCGGTGAAGACCGTACCCGCCGAGACCTTCAGGTTCCGGCGCGCGGTCTCGGCCGCGAGGACGGCCGGATCGGACGGCAGATAGCCGTACGGGCCCAGCTCGATCCACTCGTACCCGGACTCGGCGACCTCGTCGAGGAAGCGCTGCCAGGGGACCTGCTGGGGGTCGTCGGGGAACCACACGCCCCAGGAGTCGGGAGCCGAACCGATCCGGATGCGCGACAGTGTGGACGGAGCCGATGACTGAGGCGATGACTGAGGTGACGACGACATGAGCGCCAGCTTCAGGGCCGCCCGGGAGAGGTGTCAAGGCCTGGTCCGAATGTCCGGACAACCAATTGACAGGGCTCTGGAAACGCGGCTAGACCTGGGGGCAACCGATACGAAGGGCAGTCGATGGCCGAGTCCGCGGAGTCCAGTGCGTACGACCTCATCACCATGGGGCGGATCGGCGTGGACCTCTACCCGCTGCAGACGGGGGTCCCGCTGCCCCAGGTGACGTCCTTCGGGAAGTTCCTCGGCGGCTCGGCGACCAACGTGGCGGTCGCGGCGGCACGGCTCGGGCGGCGCACGGCCGTGGTCACGCGTACCGGCGACGATCCCTTCGGAACGTATCTGCACGAGGCGCTGCGGGACTTCGGGGTCGACGACCGCTGGGTGACGCCGGTGCCCGGGCTGCCGACGCCGGTCACCTTCTGCGAGGTCTTCCCGCCGGACGACTTCCCGCTGTACTTCTACCGGCAGCCCAAGGCGCCGGACCTGGAGATCGACGCGCACGAGCTGGACCTGGACGCCCTGCGCGCAGCCCGGATCTTCTGGGTCACGGGCACCGGCCTGAGCGAGGAGCCCAGCCGCACGGCGACCCTCGCGGCGCTGGCCCACCGCGCCAAGTCCGGTACGACGGTCTTCGACCTGGACTGGCGGCCGATGTTCTGGCGGGACCCCGCGGCCGCCCGGCCCTTCTACGCCGAGGCCCTGCGCCACACCACGGTCGCCGTCGGCAACCTCGACGAGGTGGAGGTCGCGACGGGCGAGCGCGAGCCGTACGCGGCCGCACGTGCCCTCCTCGACGCGGGTGTGGAGCTCGCCGTGGTCAAGCAGGGCCCCAAGGGCGTCCTGGCCGTGCACCGCGACGGCGAGTCGGCGGAGGTGCCGCCCCTCCCGGTCACGGTCCTCAACGGCCTCGGCGCCGGTGACGCCTTCGGCGGTTCCCTCTGCCACGGCCTCCTCGCCGGCTGGGACCTGGAGCGCGTCATGCGCCACGCCAACGCGGCGGGCGCCATCGTCGCGTCCCGCCTGGAGTGCTCCTCCGCCATGCCCACTCCTCCGGAGGTCGAACAGGCCCTGAAGGCGGGGGCGGTGCTGTGAGGGGCACCGACATGACGAAGGAGCTGTGCACCAGGCACACACGTGGCACAGTCCATGAACTCCTGGGCAGGGAGAGCGTGTTCGACGGAGTCGCCGACTTCGCGTACACCCCCCGCGACGCCCGGGTCCAGATCGCCTCCGGCGCGGAAGGCCGCTTCGCCCTGGCAGGAGCGAGGTGCGAGCGACGACTCCCCGCCCGCTACGGCCCCGCGCCGGAGGTTCCCCTCGACGGCCCGAACGGATCCGTCTCTCGGCGCGTATTCCCTTCGCGCGAGGGCGGATCCGACGTCCTCGCGCGGATCTGCTTCCACCCTGTACACGTACCTGTACACGTAGAGAGCACAGAGGGCTACCGATGACAGAGCCGACGTCAACGACGACAAGGCTGACGGTCGCGCAGGCACTGGTGCGGTTCCTGGCCGCCCAGTACACGGAACGGGACGGCGTACGGCGCCGGTTGATCGGCGCCACCTGGGGCATCTTCGGGCACGGCAACGTCGCCGGGCTCGGCCAGGCGCTCGTCGAGTACGCGGATGAGATGCCGTACCACCAGGGCCGTAACGAACAGTCCATGGTTCATGCGGCAGTCGGCTACGCACGCCAGTCGAACCGCCTCTCCACGCACGCCGTCACGACCTCCATCGGCCCCGGCGCCACCAACCTCGTCACGGGCGCCGCCCTCGCGACCATCAACCACCTCCCGGTCCTGCTCCTCCCCGGCGACACCTTCGCGACCCGCCCCGCGGACCCGGTGCTCCAGCAGCTCGAAGTCCCGTACGCGGGCGATGTGTCGGTCAACGACTGCCTGCGCCCGGTATCCAGGTACTTCGACCGCGTGACCCGCCCCGAGGCCCTGATCCCGGCCGCCCTCCAGGCGATGCGCGTGCTCACCGACCCCGTCGAGACCGGCGCCGTCACGCTCGCGCTGCCGCAGGACGTGCAGGCGGAGGCGTACGACTGGCCGGCGGAGTTCTTCGCCGAGCGCGTCTGGGCCGTCCGCCGCCCGGTGGCCGACCCGGAGGAACTGGCCGCCGCTGTACGGGCCGTGCGGGACGCCCGGCGCCCGCTGATCGTCGCGGGCGGCGGAGTCCACCACAGCGAGGCCGAGGACGCGTTGAAGGAGTTCGCCGATCTCACCCGCATCCCGGTCGCCTCCACGCAGGCCGGCAAGGGCTCGCTCGCCTGGGACCACCCGGCGGACGTCGGCGGCATCGGGCACACCGGCACCGCGACCGCCTGCGAACTGGCCCGCACCGCCGACCTGGTGATCGGCGTCGGCACCCGCTACACCGACTTCACCACCGCCTCCGGCACCCTCTTCGCCGCCCAGGGCGTCCGCTTCCTGAACCTCAACATCGCGCCCTTCGACGGCCACAAGCTCTCCGGCCGGCCGCTGGTCGCGGACGCCCGCACGGGCCTTGAGGCCCTCACCGAGGCGCTCGCGCTGCACGGCCACCGCGCCGAACCCGCGTACATCACGGAGTACACGGACGACAAGGAGCGCTGGGAGTACCGCGTCGACGCCGCCTACGAGGCGGAGGACCCGGACATCCGGCCCACCCAGCCCCAGGTCCTCGGCCTGCTCGACGAGTTGGTCACCGGCGACGACATCCTGATCAACGCGGCCGGCTCCCTCCCCGGCGACCTGCACAAACTCTGGCGCACGCGGTCCCGGGACCAGTACCACGTCGAGTACGGCTACTCCTGCATGGGCTACGAGATCCCGGCCGCGATCGGCGTCCGGCTCGCCGCGCCCGACCGTCCCGTGTGGGCGCTGGTCGGCGACGGCACGTACCTGATGATGCCGACCGAGATCGTCACGGCCGTCCAGGAGGGCATCGCGATCAAGGTCGTGATCCTGCAGAACCACGGGTACGCGTCCATCGGCGGCCTCTCCGAGACGGTGGGCGCCGAACGGTTCGCCACCGCGTACCGCCACCGGTCCGAGGACGGTACGTACACGGGGCGCCCGCTGCCCGTCGACCTCGCCGCCAACGCGGCCAGCCTGGGCATGCGGGTGCTGCGCGCGAAGACCGTACGGGACCTGCGGGCCGCCCTCACCGAGGCGCGGGCCGCCGACACTCCCACATGTGTCTACGTGGAGACCGAAACGGCAGACAGAGTGTCGGGCGCGCCCCCGGCCCAGGCCTGGTGGGATGTTCCTGTGGCCGAGACCGCGACCCGACCGTCGGCGGTCAAGGCGCGCGACGAGTACGACCGGCGTGTTGCCACCCGACGCCGCCATCTGTGAGGGAGTTTCTGGCATGACGAAGATCGTCAACCACTGGATCGGCGGCAAGCTCGTCGAGGGCGCCGCGGGTACGTCGGGTACGTACGGGCCGGTCACCGACCCGGCGACCGGCGCCGTCACCACGAAGGTCGCCTTCGCGACCGTCGAGGAGGTCGACGCGGCGGTCGCCGCCGCGAAGGACGCCTACGCGACCTGGGGCACCTCGTCGCTGGCCAGGCGGTCCACGATCCTCTTCAAGTTCCGCGCGCTCCTCGACGCCCACCGCGACGAGATCGCCGAGCTGATCACCGCCGAGCACGGCAAGGTCCACTCGGACGCGCTCGGCGAGGTCGCGCGCGGCCTGGAGATCGTCGACCTGGCGTGCGGGATCACCGTGCAGCTGAAGGGCGAGCTGTCGACCGAGGTGGCCTCAAGGGTCGACGTGGCCTCGATCCGCCAGCCGCTCGGCGTCGTGGCGGGCATCACGCCGTTCAACTTCCCGGCCATGGTGCCGATGTGGATGTTCCCGCTGGCCGTCGCGTGCGGCAACACCTTCGTGCTCAAGCCGAGCGAGAAGGACCCGTCGGCGTCCGTCAGGCTCGCGGAGCTGTTCGCAGAGGCCGGACTGCCGGACGGCGTGCTGAACGTCGTCCACGGCGACAAGGTGGCCGTCGACCGCCTCCTGGAGCACCCGGACGTGAAGGCGGTCTCCTTCGTCGGCTCGACCCCGATCGCCCGCTACATCCACACCACCGCCTCCGCCAACGGCAAGCGCGTCCAGGCCCTCGGCGGCGCCAAGAACCACATGCTGGTCCTCCCGGACGCCGACCTGGACGCGGCCGCGGACGCCGCCGTCTCGGCCGCCTACGGCTCGGCGGGCGAGCGCTGCATGGCCATCTCGGCCGTCGTCGCGGTCGGCGCCATCGGCGACGAGCTGGTGGAGAAGATCCGCGAGCGCGCCGAGAAGATCAAGATCGGCCCCGGCAACGACCCGGCGTCCGAGATGGGCCCGCTCATCACGGCGGCCCACCGCGACAAGGTGGCGTCCTACGTCACGGGCGCGGCCGCCCAGGGCTCCGAGGTCGTCCTCGACGGCACCGGCTACACCGTCGAGGGGCATGAGGACGGCCACTGGATCGGGCTCTCACTGCTCGACAAGGTGCCGACCGACTCGGACGCGTACAAGGACGAGATCTTCGGCCCGGTGCTGTGCGTGCTGCGCGTCGACACGTACGAGGAGGGCCTGGCCCTCATCAACGACTCGCCCTTCGGCAACGGCACCGCGATCTTCACCAGGGACGGCGGCGCCGCCCGCCGCTTCCAACTGGAGGTAGAGGCCGGCATGGTCGGCGTGAACGTGCCGATCCCGGTCCCCGTGGGCTACCACTCCTTCGGCGGCTGGAAGGACTCCCTCTTCGGGGACCACCACATCTACGGCAACGACGGCACCCACTTCTACACCCGCGGCAAGGTCGTCACGACGCGCTGGCCGGACCCCTCCGAGGCGCCCACGGGCGTGGACCTGGGCTTCCCGCGCAACCACTGACGGCGTACCACGTCCGCGGTACGCCGGAGGGGGCTCGTACACCGCTGGGATACCGCGGGGTTCCGACCGGAGTCTGCATCGGTTGTCGGCGGTGCCCCGTACCGTTGAGGCATGGATCTTCGAATGCCCGCACTACGAGGGCCGCGACGGTGGATCGCCGCCGCGGCCGCTGTCGTGGTGCTCGCCGGCGCCGGGACGTGGACCGCCGTCGCCTCCGACGGGGCACCCGCCGTGCACCGAGCCGACCAAGTCATCGGCACGGGCGACGGGGTGAGAATCGACACGTCGTACTTCACCGCGGGCTCCGCCGGACGCCGGCCCGCCGTCCTGCTCGCGCACGGCTTCGGCGGCAGCAAGCAGGACGTACGGGCCCAGGCGGAGGAGCTCGCCCGCGACGGTTACGCGGTGCTGACGTGGTCGGCCCGCGGCTTCGGCAGGTCCACCGGGAAGATCGGCCTGAACGACCCCAAGGGCGAGGTCGCCGACGCCTCCAAGCTGATCGACTGGCTGGCGAAGCGGCCCGAGGTCCAGCTCGACAAGGACGGCGACCCGCGCGTGGGCGTCTCCGGTGCCTCCTACGGGGGCGCGGTCTCGCTGCTCGCGGCCGGTCACGACCAGCGGGTGGACGCGATCGCCCCGTCGATCACGTACTGGAACCTGGCGGACGCGCTGTTCCCGAACGGCGTGTTCAAGAAGCTGTGGGCCGGCA
This sequence comes from Streptomyces sp. NPDC050704, assembly GCF_040654355.1. Lineage (NCBI taxonomy): Bacteria > Bacillati > Actinomycetota > Actinomycetes > Kitasatosporales > Streptomycetaceae > Streptomyces > Streptomyces sp. NPDC050704. The sequence continues at coordinate 13,931 of NZ_JBFAHW010000131.1, forward strand.
TCTTCATCAACTCCGGCGGCGGCTGCGACAAGTTCGAGAGCCGGCTGTGCGAGATGTACGAGCGGGTCGCGGAGTCCGGCACACCCGACGCGAAGGCCGTCGACCTGCTGGCGGAGCGCAGCCCCTCCGCCGTCGGCGACCGCATCAAGGTGCCCACACTGATCATGCAGGGCCAGTCCGACTCCCTCTTCCCGCTCGGCCAGGCCGACGCGATGGCGAAGGCGATCCGGGCCAACGGCGCACCGGTGGACGTCGACTGGATCTCGGGCGGCCACGACGGCGGCGACATGGAGGTGGACCGGCTCCGCGCGCGTGTGGACTCCTGGTTCGACCGCTACCTGAAGGACGACAAGAACGCCGACACGGGACCCGCGTTCCGGGTCACGCGCACCGGTGGAGTCGACTCGACCGACGGCGCCGCCCAGCTGAGGGGCGCGAGCGCCGACACGTATCCCGGACTGGCCGGTGGAGAGCGCCAGGTCGCCCTGAGCGGACGTGAGCAGGAGTTCGCCAATCCCGCGGGCGCCAGCCCGCCCGGCATCTCGGCCCTGCCCGGAATCGGTGGCGGCGGCGGTCTCGCCCAGCTGTCGTCCCTCGGAATCGGCGTCTCCCTCGACTTCCCCGGGCAGTTCGCGCGGTTCGAGTCCAAGACCCTGACCGAGGACATGCGGATCACCGGATCGCCGACGGTCACCGTGAACGTGAAGTCGACGACCGACGAGGCCGTGCTCTTCGGGAAGGTGTACGACGTCGGTCCCGGCGGCGAGCAGCAGGTCCTGCCGTCCCAGCTCGTCACCCCGATCCGGGTGCAGACCGGCGAGAGCGGCAAGGACGTCAAGGTCACCCTGCCCGCCATCGACCACGAGGTGCGGGAGGGCCACCGGCTCCGCCTGGTCCTCGCCTCCACCGACCTCGGTTACGCGTCTCCGGTGGCCCCGGCGACGTACACCGTCTCCCTGAAGGGCGACCTCGCGGTGCCGACCGCGTCCGGCGTGGAGACCGCGGCCGCGCCGCTGCCCGCCTGGGTGTGGTGGCTGCCGCTCGCCGGCGCGGTGATCGCGCTGACCCTGCTGCTGACGGGCCGGCGCCGCACGACCGTGGCCCCCGCCCCGGATGCCGGACTCGCCGAAGTCCCGCTCCAGATCACGGACCTGAGCAAGCGGTACGCGAAGTCGTCCGACCGGTACGCGGTTCGGGACCTGTCCTTCCGCGTGGAGAAGGGCCAGGTGCTCGGCCTGCTCGGTCCGAACGGCGCGGGCAAGACGACGACCCTGCGCATGCTCATGGGGCTCATCAAGCCCGACGGCGGCGAGATCCGCGTCTTCGGGCACGCGATCCGCCCGGGCGCGCCGGTCCTCTCCCGGGTCGGGGCCTTCGTCGAAGGCGCGGGCTTCCTCCCGCACCTCTCGGGCCGCGACAACCTGGACCTGTACTGGCAGGCCACCGGGCGCCCCGCCGAGGACGCCCACCTGGACGAGGCGCTGGAGATCGCGGGCCTCGGCGACGCGCTGGCCCGTGCCGTGCGCACCTACTCCCAGGGCATGCGCCAACGTCTGGCCATCGCCCAGGCCATGCTCGGCCTCCCGGACCTGCTGATCCTGGACGAGCCGACGAACGGCCTCGACCCGCCCCAGATCCGCGAGATGCGCGAGGTCATGATCCGTTACGCGGAGGCCGGCCGCACGGTCATCGTGTCCAGCCACCTCCTCGCCGAGGTCGAACAGACCTGCACGCACCTGGTGGTCATGGACCGGGGCCGGCTCGTCCAGGCCGGCCAGGTCAGCGAGATCATCGGCTCCGGCGACACGCTCCTCGTCGGCCTCGCGGCGGACATCGACGAGCCGCTGGTGGAGAAGGTGGCGGCGCTGCCGGGCGTGGAGTCGGCGGCACGGACCGACGACGGGTTGCTCGTACGGCTGTCGGCGCCGGTCGTCACCGACGAGTCCGCCGCCGGAGCCACCGCCGGAGCGGCCGTCACCGCCACCGACGTGGTCGCTGCCGGAGGCGAGGGTTCCGCGGCCGCCGCCCGGCTCCTCGTCGAGCTCGTACGGCTGGAAGTCCCGGTCGCCTCACTCGGCCCGCACCGGCGCCTAGAGGACGCGTTCCTGACCCTGATCGGAGGCTCCGAGTGAGCACCCTTGTAGAGCGCGCCGAGGTGGCCGACGGCTACCGCGCCGGGCGGACGCTGCCGCTGCGGGTCGAGCTGATGCGGCAGTTGAAGCGCCGCCGCACGCTGGTGATGGGGGCGATCCTCGCCGCCCTGCCCCTCGTGCTGGTCGTGGCCTTCGCGATCGGCGGCACTCCGAGCCCGGACAACGGCCGGGTCACCCTCATGGACACGGCCACCGCGTCGGGCGCGAACTTCGCCGCGACGAACCTCTTCGTCTCGGCGGGTTTCCTGCTGGTCATCCCGGTGGCGCTGTTCTGCGGGGACACCATCGCGTCGGAGGCGAGCTGGTCCTCCCTGCGCTACCTCCTCGCCGCACCCGTGCCGAGGGCGCGCCTGCTGTGGTCCAAGCTCGTCGTCGCCCTCGGCCTCAGCCTCGCCGCGATGGTGCTGCTGCCGATCGTCGCGCTGATCGTCGGCACGGCGGCGTACGGCTGGGGCCCGCTGGAGATCCCCACCGGCGGCGCCCTCTCCGCGGGCACCGCGGCTCAGCGCCTGGTGGTCGTGATCGGGTTCATCTTCGTGTCCCAACTGGTCACCGCGGGGCTCGCGTTCTGGCTGTCGACGAAGACCGACGCCCCGCTGGGCGCGGTGGGCGGCGCGGTCGGCCTGACGATCGTGGGGAACGTGCTGGACGCGGTCACCGCCCTCGGCGACTGGCGCGCGTTCCTGCCCGCACACTGGCAGTTCGCCTGGGCCGACGCCGTACAGCCGACTCCGGAGTGGGGCGGCATGATCCAGGGCGCGGCGATCTCCATAACGTACGCACTCGTGCTGTTCGCCCTGGCCTTCCGCGGGTTCGCGCGCAAGGACGTGGTGTCGTAGTCGGTCCTGGTCAGCCGTGGTTAACGGGTCCTCCGGACACTCTCAGGTCTCCGGAGGATCACCCACCGGTCTCAACGACCGCCCACCGTGGCCGCATCGAGATCCATCCGCAACACCTCGGACCGCTCCTTTCGGTGGCCTCCGACGTCACAGTCACAGACGTCGACTCACAGAGGTCACACGAGGGGGCACACATGAGGCGCAACGAACGGCACCACGGTCGGCAGGGACGAGGACGGCGGCACCGCGTACGCGGCAGCCTGCTGGCCGCGACCGTCACCGCCGGCCTCCTCCTCACCGCGTGCAGCGGAGGCGGTGCGGGCGACAGCTCGCGGGACGGGGGCGGCAGCAAGGCCCGCAGCTCCGACGACTTCCCGGCGCCCGCTCCCGCTCAGCCGACGGGCCCCGCGGTCCCCGAGGGCGGTACCGCCCAGGACGACCAGAAGGGCGAGCTCCGCGAGACCGCCCCGCCGCCCGCCGACTACCTCTCCACCTTCGCCCTGGACGTCGACACCGCCTCGTACGGGTACGCGCGCCGCACCCTCGCCGACGGCCGCCTCCCGGACCCGTCGACCGTCCGCCCCGAGGAGTTCGTCAACAGCTTCCGCCAGGACTACGAGCGCCCCGACGGCAACGGTTTCACGGTCTCGGTGGACGGCGCCCGCACGGACAACGAGGACTGGCGACTGGTGCGGGTCGGGCTCGCCACCCGCGAGGCCGAGGAGACCGGCGAACGCCCGCCCGCGGCCCTCACCTTCGTCATCGACGTCTCGGGCTCCATGGCCGAACCGGGCCGCCTGGACCTCGCCAAGGAGTCCCTCGGCGCGATGACGGACAACCTGCGCGACGACGACGCGGTCGCGATCGTCACCTTCAGCGACGAGGCCGAGACAGTGCTCCCGATGACCCGCCTCGGCGACCACCGCGGCCGGGTCCACGAGGCGATCGACACCCTGGAGCCCACCTCGTCGACCAACCTCGGCGCGGGCGTCACCACCGGCTACCGCACGGCCGTGGACGGCCTGCGCGAGGGCGCCACCAACCGCGTCGTCCTGCTCTCCGACGCCCTCGCCAACACGGGCGAGACCGACGCCGACGCCATCCTGGACCGCATCGCGGACGCCCGTCGCGAGCACGGCATCACGCTCTTCGGCGTGGGCGTGGGCAGCGACTACGGAGACGCCCTGATGGAGCGCCTCGCCGACAAGGGCGACGGCCACACCACGTACGTGTCGACCGCCGAGGAGGCCCGCAAGGTATTCAGCGAGAAGCTCCCGCGCAACATCGACCTCACGGCCCGCGACGCCAAGGCACAGGTCGCCTTCGACCCCGAGACCGTCGACCGGTTCCGGCTCATCGGCTACGACAACCGCCAGGTCGCCGACGAGGACTTCCGCGACGACAGCGTGGACGGCGGCGAGATCGGCCCCGGCCACACGGTCACGGCCCTCTACGCCGTCCGCACCAAGCCCGGCGCCGCCGGCCACCTCGCCACGGCGAGCGTCCGCTGGCTCGACCCGAAGACCCGCACCCCGCACGAGGAGTCGGGCCGACTGGAGACCGACGCCCTCGACGAGTCCCTGTGGAACGCGGACGAAGGTCTCCAGGTCACGGCCACGGCCGCCTACTTCGCGGACGCCCTGCGCTCCGGCGGCGGCAGCGGTGGCGAGACGTACAGCGGCGGCGACACCTACCAAGAAGGCGACCCGTACGACCCGTACAGCGACACCGAAAGCCGCTGGGACCCCCTCCCCGCCACGCCCTCCCTCAGTGAACTGGCCGAACGCGCCGACAAGTTGGCATCCACCACCGGCAGCAAGGCGGTACGCCAACTCGCCGACGCGATCCACCAGGCACGCGACCTCAGGGACTAGCGGGCCGCAGCCGGTACCCGTACGTGTAGGTCCGCCCGGCATGGAGCAGATACGGCTCCAGCGGGGCGGCTCCCCAGGAGTCGATCCCGCCCACCCCCATCTGCCGGTGGTTGACCAGCAGCACCGTCTCGTCCCGCCGCCGCAACTCGTACGGATGGCGGGGCCCGTCGAGGTCGAACGGCGAGTAGTGCAACGCGCTGGTCTCCAACAACGGCTCCCCGTCGGCCGGTTCGGCCAGCACGGTGAGTCCGTCCCCGGACCGGTCGGTCAGCGACAGGTGCCGTACGTCCGTCATGTTCCCCATCTGCTGGGGCCGGACGTACGGCGCCACCTGCTCGTCGACCGTGGACCGGTAACGGCCCACGAAGGCCGCCGTCCGCCGGTCCGAGTAGTTCTCGTGCGGCCCGCGCCCGAACCAGTCGAGCCGCTCGAAGCCCCCCGGCACGGTCAACAGCGCGCCCACCATGGGCAGATCGGGCAGCCCCGAGGCCGCGTCAAGGGTGTGCCGCACACCCACCGAACCGTCCCCGCGCACCCGGAACTCGGTGTCCCACGACGAGACGGCAGGTGAGGTGGGCAGCGTGCAGGCGACCTCGATGACGACCTCGCCCGGCGTCGGCTGCGAGACCTTCACCGAGGTCACGGTCCGCTCCCGCCCCGCCTCCCGCCAGGTCCGGGCCGTGTTCTGGAACCTGCGCCCGATGTCGTTGTCCGTGGGCCCCCGCCAGAAGTTGGGCACGGGACCACCGGCGAGCAGGGTCCGTCCTTTCCACCTGTACGAGGAGAGGGTCCCGGATGCCCTGGAGAGCACCAGGTCCACATTCCGCCCGCTGACCCGCACCTCGGTGTCGGTCTCGGTGAGCCGGAGGGCGGGCGGGGTCCCGGTGCCACCGGCCGAGGACGCGGCCGAGGAGGCGACTGAGGACGGGGCGGTGCCCTCCGCCGCCTTCCAGCCCAACGCCAGCTGCTCGGCGGCCACTTCGTGCCCCGCGTCCGCCCACCGCGTCCTCTCCCGCAGGACGAAGGAGAGGTTGAGGAAGTACTCGGCACCGGGCTCGGGCGCGGCGGGTCTCCGGTACGGAACGCGCACGGCGGCCTCGGCGCCGGGCGCGACCTTCGGCGCCGCGAGGGTGCCGTGCTGCACGCGCGAGCCGTTCCGGGTGACGGTCCACCGGAGTTCGTACGCGTCGAGCCCGCCGAACATCCGCTTGTTCCGCACCTTCACGGTCCCGGCGGACAGATCACCGGCCGTGAACCCCACCGGCTGATAGCACTTCTTCGCCTCCAGCAGCCCGGGATGGATCGAACGGTCCGACGCCACAAGCCCGTTGCAGCTGAAGTTCCCGTCGGTCGGATACCCCGGCTTCCAGTCACCCCCGTACGACAGATAGGTCCGCCGCCTGTCCCCGGGCACCGGCAGCCGGATCGCCTGGTCGGCCCAGTCCCAGACGAAGGCGCCGTGCAGGTTCGGATAGCGCTCGAAGACGTCCCAGTACTCCTGGAGGTTGCCGCCGCTGTTGCCCATGGAGTGCGTGTACTCGCACAGCAGGTACGGCTTCGGGTTGCCCGACTTCCCGTACCTCTCGACGCCGGCCGGGCTGGTGTACATCTCGCTGTGCACGTCGGTGACGGCGTTCATGCCCTCGTAGTGCACAGGCCGTGAGGCATCACGCTCGTGCACCCAGTCGGCCATGACCTTGAAGTTGCCACCCTGCCCCGCCTCGTTGCCGAGCGACCAGACGACCACGCACGGGTGGTTCTTGTCGCGCTCGACCATCGACCGCAGCCGGTCCACACAGGCGTCGGTCCACTCGGGCAGCGAGCCGGGCACGGTGTCCCGCACCCCGTGCGTCTCCAGGTTGGTCTCGTCGATGACGTACAGGCCGTACTCGTCGCACAGCTCCATCCAGCGCGGGTGGTTGGGATAGTGCGCGGTGCGTACGGCGTTGATGTTGTGCCGCTTCATCAGCAGGACGTCGCGCAGCATGCCCGCCTCGTCGACGGACTGTCCGCGGTCGGGGTCGGTCTCGTGGCGGTTGGTGCCGCGGAACATGACGGGCCGGCCGTTGACGGTGAACTTCCCCGGCCCGTAGTCGACCTGGCGGAAACCGACCCGGGTGCTCTGGATGTCGACCGCCGCACCGGATCCGTCGAGCAGCCGGACGACAAGGGTGTAGAGGTACGGATCGTCGGCGGACCAGAGGGCGGGCGCGGCCACCTCGGCCTTCAGCGTGCCCGCGCCCCTCATCTCCAGAACCCGCCGCCCCTTCGCGTCGAAGAGCTCGGCGACCACCTGATGGCCACGCGCCTGCTTGCCGTCCGCCCCGCGTACGGTGACATCGACGCTCAGCTCGGCGTCCCGGTACGCGGAGTCCAACCCGGTCCGCACGAACAGGTCCTGGACTCCCACCGGCGGAGCCGAGTACAGATACACGTCCCGGAAGATCCCGGACAGGTCGATCATGTCCTGGTCCTCCAGCCAGCTGCCGTCGGACCACCGGTAGACCTCGACGGCGAGGGTGTTGCGCCCGGCCCGCAGATATGGCGTGATGTCGAACTCGGCGGGCGTGTAGCTGTCTTCGCTGTAACCGACCCGCTTCCCGTTGACCCACACGAAGAACGCGGACTTCACGCCCTGGAAGGAGATCAGTGTGCGCCGCCCCGACCAGCCCTTGGGCACGGTGAAGGTGCGGCGGTACGAGCCGACGGGGTTGAAGTCGTGCGGGATCTGCGGCGGTTCGGGCGTCTCGTAGCCGACCCACGGATACTTGATGTTGAGGTAGATCGGTTCCGGATAGCCCTCGATCTCCCAGTTGGAGGGCACCGGGATACGGTCCCAGCCGCGGTCGTCGAAGTCGGGGGAGTGGAATCCGACGGGCCGCTGATCCGGGTTCCTGGACCAGTGGAAGCGCCAACTCCCGTTCAGCGAACGGAAGTACGGCGACTCCTGAAACCGGCCCCGCCTGGCGGCGGCGACACCGGCGTACGGCACGAGCCGGGCCCGCGCCGCCTCGCGATTGACTTGGAAGACCCGGGGTGCGGCATCCCACTCCGGGGCATCGGCCGCGAACGCGCGCTTCTGCGCGGCGAAGGCGGCCGAGCCCGCGAGGGCGGCTCCGGTGAGAAGAACGGTGCGACGGCTCGGACGGCTTGTCTCCGGGCGCCCGGCGCTCGGACGGTGTGCGCTCGGACGGTCTGTGCTCGGTCTGTCTGCACTCATACGGCGGCTCCGACCGTAGGGCAACAAGAACCCTCAGGATCGAACGCGATCGCTCAGCACGCAAGACCACCCGGGACGCACAACTCCCTTTCCGCCACCACCGAATCAGCCGGCCGCCGGTCAGTCGTCGCAGACCGACGGCAGCGCGCGCCCGAGCCCCTCCAGATGCAGGACGTCCAGCTGGTGCTCGTAGGCGGACAGCGCGGCCGCGGCGTACAGGCGCGGCTCGCAGGAGGCGTTGGCGCGCGCCGGCGCCGTCTCCTGGAGCGCGGCCAGGAGCTGCGTGGTGATCCGGTCGAGCGCCGGGCGCACCTCCTTCGCCAGGTCGGGGCGCTCGGTGGGCCGCTCGTCGGGGTGGGCGTCCCAGCGTGCGTACAGGCCGCGCTGCACCAGCTTGTTCGCCTCGATCTGGTCGCGGAAGACGGCCGTCACGGAGTCGGGGTCGAGCCCGAGCCCGACGGCCCGCGCGGCGACGTCGTCCAGGATCAGCCGTTCGCGCGCCGGATCGTCGATGGGCAGGTCCGTGCCGTACTTGGCCGCCGCCACCTTGTCGGCCAGCAGCAGCCGCTCCGCGAACAGCTCGGTCAGCGGTGTGAGCCCGGCGGCGAGGCCGATGCCGTGTGCGGGGGCGGTGTGCGCGACGGCCGGCGTCTGCGCCGCGGCGGGCACCGCGCTGGAGACGGCCGAGGCGGCGACCACGGCGGCGGTGAGGAAGACGGACCGGAGGCGGTGGGGGCGCACGGGGTTCCCTTCGAGAGTTTCGGGAGGAGGTCGACGGCGGACGGATAGCGGTCGGACGTAGGTCGGACGGCGCCGGACCGTCGCCCCGCGCCATGCAGCAACGTATCGACGGCCGGCGCGGCCGGCACGCCCGGGTCCCTCTCCTGGAGCCGGAGGCCGCGGCGGAACGGATCGTCGCCTGACGTGTACGTGGCGATCCGAAATCCCCAAGTCGGTTGAAAATTCCCTACGCATGAGTAAGTTGACCCGAGAGTAAGTACGAGCCGCCGCAACGCGAGCCGCGACCGGGAGCCGTCATGGGTGTCCGCAGGGACCTGAAACAGGCGAAGAAGCGCACCGACCTGACGGACCGCGCCAGGGTCGAGATCACCAAGGACGACCAGGGCGTCGTCCGCGAGGCACGCACGCCGGTCCTCGCCCCGAGAATCGCCACCGGCAGCATCGCCGACCTGCCCTTCACCAACGCGGCCGAGGCCCCCGACGCGGTGGTGCTGCGCCGCGCGGACCACGGCAGCTGGCTCCCGGTGACGGCGGCCGCCTTCGCCGACGAAGTCACCGCCGTGGCCAAGGGGTTGATCGCGGCGGGGCTCGAACCGGGCGGCCGGGTCGCGGTCATGTCCCGTACTCGCTACGAGTGGACGGTCCTCGACTTCGCGATCTGGGCCGCGGGCGGCCGGACCGTCCCCGTCTACCCGACGTCCTCCGCCGAGCAGATCGAGTGGATCGTCCAGGACTCGGGCACCCGCTTCGTCGTCGCCGAGACCCCGGAGAACGCGCAGGCCGTCACCACCGCCACGGCCCACCACCCCGAACCCGTGCGTCTGTGGCACCTCGACGCGGGGGCGATCGCCGAACTGACCGCCCAGGGCCGTGACGTCCCCGACGAGGAGGTCACCAAGCGCCGCACCGCCCTGACCCCCGACACCCCCGCGACGATCTGCTACACCTCAGGCACCACCGGCCGGCCCAAGGGCTGCGTCCTCACCCACGCCAACCTGCACGCCGAGGCCGCGAACACGGTCGAGCTCCTGCACCCCATCTTCAAAGAAATCACCGGCCAGCTCGCCTCGACCCTCCTCTTCCTCCCCCTCGCCCACATCCTGGGCCGCACCATCCAGATCGCCTGCCTGATGGCCCGCATCGAGCTCGGCCACTTCCCGAGCATCAAACCGGACGAACTCCGGCCCGCCCTACGGGAGTTCCGCCCCACCTTCCTGGTCGGTGTCCCGTACCTCTTCGAGAAGATCCACGGCGCCGGCCGCGCCACCGCCGAGCGGATCGGCCGCGGCGCCTCCTTCGAGCGCGCCCACCGCATCGGCGTCCGCTTCGGAAAGGCGCACCTCGACAGGTTCCTCGGCCAGGGCAAGGGCCCGGGCCCTGGCCTGTACGCCGCCTGGGCCCTGTACGACCTGCTGGTCTACCGCCGCATCCGCAAGGAAATCGGCGGCCGCACGCGCTACGCCATCAGCGGCGGCTCCCCGCTCGACCGCGACCTCAACCTTTTCTTCTACGCCGCCGGGATCATCGTCTACGAGGGCTACGGCCTGACGGAGACCACCGCCGCGGCAACCATCGTCCCGCCCCTGCACCCCCGCCCCGGCACGGTCGGCCTCCCCGTCCCCGGCACGGCGATCCGCATCGCCGACGACGGCGAGGTCCTCATCGAGGGCGGCGTGGTCTTCGGCGCGTACTGGAACGAGCCGGCCGCGACCGACGCCGTCCTCGCCGACGACTGGTTCGCCACGGGTGACCTCGGCTCACTCGACGAGGACGGCTACCTCACCATCACCGGCCGCAAGAAGGACATCCTCGTCACCTCCGGCGGCAAGAACGTGTCCCCCGCCGTCCTGGAGGACCGGCTGCGCAGCCGCCCCCCGGTCGGCCAGTGCGTCGTCGTCGGCGACAACCGTGCGTTCGTCGCCGCCCTGATCACCCTGGACCGCGAGGACGTCACCCACTGGCTCTACGTCCGCGGGATGTCCGCGGACACCCCGATGTCCGAGCTGGTACGCGACCCGCGGATGCGCGCCGAGGTCCAGCAGGTCGTGGACTACGCGAACCAGGCGGTCTCCCGGGCCGAGTCGATCCGCGAGTTCACCTTGGTCGAGGGCGAGTTCACCGAGGACAACGGCCTGCTCACGCCGTCCCTGAAGGTCAAGCGCCATGCGGTGACGGAGGCGTACGGGGACGAGATCGAGGCGCTCTACAGCGGCCGGAGCGGCCCTCGAAGCGGCACCTGAACCTGGGCGGCGCCCGAACCCGGGCATGAGAACAGCGGGCCACCCGCGAAGGGTGACCCGCTGTCCGCGCCGCGAAAGAGATCAGCTGTTGCTGGCGCCGTTGCCGGACAGCACCGGGATGTTGCTCAGGATGTGCGAGAGGGGCTCGTCACCCTTGGCCTGGGTGGAGTTCTCGGTGCACTGCTGGTTCTGCGGGGCCGAGAGGATCGGCACGTCCTGGAGGACGGTGACCGGAACAGCGCCGACGACCGAGCCCACGTTGGCCTTGACCGGCAGACCGATACACGGCTTGTTCAGCGTGCCCTGGACCAGCGAGAGCTGGGGGCTCATGTCACCGTGCGTGGCCTGGTTGCCGTACTTCTGGACCGAGCCGTTGCCGTTGGCGGTGGTGACGCCCTCGTCGTTGCCGATCGCCAGCGCCTGGGGCGCGGCGACAGCCGACATACCGGCGACGGAGGCGGCAATCGCGGCGGTCGCCCACAGCTTCTTCATGTTCGTTCCCTTTCGGAGTGCGGACTCCGGTGCGGAGCCGCGTGATGATCAACAACGAGGTGGCCGGTGTGGTTGCGGGATGTGCCCCGAACGGCCCACCGGCTTGCCGGGGGCCGGAGGTGACGCGCCGTCGCCGCTGCCGTCGTGGAGGTGGCAGCGGCAGCGGGCCGCCGGGAGACCCGGCGGCCCGCTGTGCGCGGCGGCGGATCAGCTGCGGTCGGCGCCGTTGCCGGAGAGCACCGGGATGTTCTGCAGGATGTGCGAGAGGGGCTCGTCACCCTTGGCCTGGGTGGAGTTCTCGGTGCACTGCTGGTTCTGCGGGGCCGAGAGGATCGGCACGTCCTGGAGGACCGTGACCGGAACCAGGCCGGCGACCGAGCCGACGTTCAGCTTGGCCGGCAGGCCGATGCAGGGCTTGTTCAGCGAGCCCTGGACGAGCGCCATCTGCGGGCTCATGTTGCCGTACGTCGACTGATTGCCGTAGATCTGCGCGGCGTGGTTGCCGTTGGCGGTGGTGACGCCACCGTCGTTGCCGATCGCCAGCGCCTGGGGCGCGGCGGCAGCCGAGACACCGGCGACGGAAGCGGCGACCGCCGCAGCAGCCATAACCTTCTTGATCACTTGCTGATCCCTTCTGGAGTAACCCCGTCCACCGGAGCGACCTGCACAACTGGCTCCGGCCCGCATGGTTGCTCCTATTCACTCCAATGGCCCCTTTGGACGGCATGCTCAGCACGTCCGCGCGCGAGATATCCGTGAATTGCGGGCCGCGAACGGTCCAATCGGGTGAATCCACGAAACCAATCCCGCCGCCCCCGGTTGATGCGGGAGCAGGAATGTATGTGTCCGCCAGGAAAGGACCCGGAGAAATGTTCAAGAAGGCAATGGCCGCGGCGGCGGTCGCCGCTTCCGTCGTCGGTGTCTCGGCGGCGGCCGCCCCTCAGGCGCTGGCCATCGGCAACGACGAGGGCGTCACCACCGCCAACGGCAACCACTCCGAGCAGGCGTACGGCAACGCCAAGACCCACGGCAAGATGAGCCCCCAGCTCTCGCTGGTCCAGGGCTCGCTGAACAAGCTCTGTGTCGGCCTGCCCGCCAAGGCCAACGTGGGTTCCGTCGTCGGCGTGGTGCCGGTCACCGTCCTCCAGGACGTGCCGGTCCTGTCGGCCCCGCAGAACCAGCAGTGCGCCGAGAACTCCACCCAGGCCAAGGGTGACGAGCCCCTCTCGCACATCCTGAGCAACATCCCGGTGCTCTCCGGCAACGGCGCCGACCGCAGCTGATCCGCCGTCACCAAGGCCGCTCGGGCCGCCCCGGTGCTTTTCGCACGGAGGCTGCCCGAGCGCTTTGGATATTGTTTTCCGGTCCTGTTCTCCGCTCCTGTTCTCCGCCGGTTCCGCCCGGCGTTTCTTCCTGCTGGTTCTTCATGCCGGCTCTTCTGGTTTCTTCTTGTGGAGTGACGTTTCTCCGTGGAGCCCGCGCGGGGCGTTCGAGTGAATTCCCGGATATCCGCACCTTCTGTAGTTTCTTCGTCGCCCTTTCCCTCGTTCTACAGCCCGCAGGTCATGGTGCGAGCCGTTCATGCTGAGCTCGTCCGGTTTCGGCCGTCATAGGGGCATGACCGCAGAGAAAGGGAAGTACGTGAAGCTCAAGAAGAGTGCCGCCGTCATCGCCGGCGCGATCATGGCCATGGGTATGGCCGCCCCGGCCTTTGCCGACTCCGAGGCCAAGGGTGCCGCCGTGGGTTCGCCCGGTGTCCTCTCGGGCAACGTGATCCAGGTTCCCGTCCACGTTCCCGTCAACGTGTGCGGCAACTCGATCAACGTGATCGGTCTGCTGAACCCGGCGTTCGGCAACACCTGCGTCAACGACTGACGTAACGCACCGGCCAATCGGCTGTGCACGCCGGCCTTGGATCGCCCTCTGGGTGCCAAGGCCGGCTTTTCCCACTTCTACCAGCAGGAGGACAACGAGATTGCGCCAGACCCTGAGCAGGGGAATGGTCGCGGCAGCCGCCGCGACGAGCATCTTGTCCCTGTACGGCTCCCCGGCGTTCGCCGACTCGAACACCAACGGGGTAACAGCGGACTCACCCGGCGTTCTGTCCGGCAACAACGTGCAGGCCCCGGTGAACGTGCCGGTGAACGCCTGCGGCAACTCCGTGGACGTGGCCGCCGGACTCAACCCGGCGTTCGGCAACTCCTGCGCCAACACCGCGGGCAAGGGAAAGCACCGGAAGCCGGCCACGTCCCAGCACGGCGCGCCGTCCGGCTACGGCTCGGGCCACGGTGACGGCTCCGGCCACCACGGGCCCGGCCACCACCACGGCGGCTCCTTCGCGCACGGCGACACCCACGGTTCGCCCGGCGTCGGATCGGGCAACAACGGGCACGTGCCGGTCGACGTGCCGGTGAACGCCTGCGGCGACTCCGTGGACGTGATCGCCGCGCTCAACCCGGCCTTCGGCAACAAGTGCGACAAGGAGGACGGTCCGAAGGGCTACGGCGACGACACCCCGCCGACGAAGCCCCCGACGACCCCGCCCACGAAGCCGCCGACCACGCCGCCGACGACTCCTCCCACGAAGCCGCCGACGACCCCGCCCACCACGCCGCCGACGACTACGCCGCCGACGACAACCCCTCCCACCACCACTCCTCCGACGACAACCCCTCCCAGCACGACTCCTCCGACCACGACTCCTCCCACCACCACGCCTCCGGCCACGACCCCTCCGGGGAAGCCGGAGCTGCCGCACACCGGCAGTGACGGGCTGCTGGCGGCCTCGGCCGCCAGCGCCGGTCTGCTGATCGGCGGAGCCGTGCTGTACCGACGAGGCCGAGCCGCGGCCCACCGGTAGTGACGTCGGGTGCCGGACGCCCTGCGCCCGGCACCCGCGCTCTGAGAGCCTGTGTCTGAACCCCCGCCTGCGCCCCGACGCCCGGCACGCGCCCCCACCCTCGAACCGGCTTCGCTCGGCTCGGGCGGGGGGACCC
>NZ_JBFAHW010000132.1:0-28008 GCF_040654355.1 Streptomyces sp. NPDC050704
GGACACCCCGACACGACCCCTCACGCCGGAGGCCGACAGCGGGCGAGTGGGGCCTGAGGTTCAGACCCCGCCCGGCGCTGGCGGGCCTGTTTTTTTAGGGGCGCGGGGAACTGCGCACCCAGCCCCCACCGCCCCGCAGTGTCCACACCGTCCCAAGCCACCCCGTCTTTTGTCTTTTAGGGGCGCGGGGAACTGCGCGACCAGCCCCCACCGCCCCGCAGTGTCCACACCGTCCCAAGGCCCCCGGTCTTTTGTCTTTTAGGGGCGCGGGGAACTGCGCGACAAGCCCCCACCGGCCCGCACCTCGCTCACCGAACCTCAGGCACCCCCCACGGCCGTGAGCAACGCCAACGGAGCCGCAGCCGACCGGGATTCGCGCACGCAGGCATGCGGATACGGCACCGGCTCCCCCTGGCTGTCGCGGCCGTATCCCGCGAGGACTTCCGGAAGCCGGTGCCCCGCGACCGTGGCGGCGTCGACGAGCGCGTGCGCCACCGTACGGGCCTCGTCATGCAGCCCGTACCTCGCCAGCCCCAGCGTGATCAGCGCGTTGTCGTGGGGCCAGACCGAACCCCGGTGGTACGAGAGCGGATGGTAGGCCTCCTGGCCGGAGGCGAGCGTCCGAACGCCCCAGCCGGAGAAGAAGTCCGGCTCCAGCAACCGCCGCCCCACCAGCTCCCCGTACTCCTTGTCCAGCAGCCCGGACCAGAGCAGATGCCCGGCGTCGGAGGCGAGCGCGTCGACGTGGTTGCCGTCGCCGTCCAGGGCGAGCGCCGGGAACGAGCGCTCCGGCATCCAGAAGTCCCGCTGGAAGCGGTCGCGGAGGTCGGCCGCGGCCTGCTCCAGGAGGGCCGAGTAGACCTCGTCGTCCCATACGGTGCGAGCTAGTTGGGCGGTGCGGCGCAGGGCGTCGTACGCGTACCCCTGGGCGCCCGCGGCCATCACCGGGCCGGTGGGGCGGCTGCCGTCGGCGGAGCAGATCGAGCCGGGGGAGTCCTTCCAGTTCTGGTTGGCGAGACCGCCCTCGTCGGCGCGGTAGACGAGATAGCCGCGCGAGGTCAGGCCGCCGTGGTCCAGCATCCAGCCGATCGCCGCGCGGGCGTTGGGCTCCAGGCGGCGGGCCAGTTCCACGTCACCGGTCTGCTCGACGTACGCGCCGAGGAGGACCAGGAACAGCGGGGTCGCGTCGACCGAGCCGTAGTACCGCCCGTACGGCACCTGCCCGAAGTGCGCCAGTTCGCCGTGCCGCATCTCGTGCACGATCTTGCCGGGCTGGGCCACCGAGTCCGGGCCGACCTCGGTCGCCTGGGCCGCGGCGAGGGCGGGCAGGGTGGCGGCGGCGAGTTGGGGGCGGTAGGGGAGAGCGAAGAGGGAGGTGAGGAGCGCGTCGCGGCCCAACAGCGTCAGGAACCAGGGGACTCCGGCCGCCGGGACGCGAAGGTCCTCCCCGTCGGGGCCCGTTGCCGGGACCTGGAGCACGGCCAGGTCGGACAGGCCGCGCGCACAGGCCGCGGCGAGCTCCGGCCAGCCGGTCGGGAAGGGCACGCCCGCCGCGAACTCGTCCTCCAACGCGAGGAGTCGGTCGTTCGCGGCGGCCGGGGAGAGGGGCACCTCCGGGTGCGGCATACCGTGCGGGCGCGCCGCCACCCGGAGGGCCAGCTCGGCCGAACCGTGCGGTTCGAGGTCCAGGGTCCATACGAGGCGACGTGCGCCCGTGCCGGTCTCCTCGACGCCGTCCGGCGCGGGCTCGGCGGTGACGGTGGTACTGGAGCGCCACTCGCCGCGCCGGTAGTTGAACTCCACGCCGTCGTCGAGGACTTGGCGGGAGCGGACGGCGCCGATCTTCGTGTACGTGCGGTAGTCGGAGCGCAGTTCGAACTGGTCCGTGAAGTCGGCGTCCGCGGTGACCGCGATGCGGACCGTCGTCGGTACCGGGCGGTTGCTGGTGACGCGCAGCGCCTCGACGAACGCGCCGTCCGCGACGGCCTGTTCACGGAAGACCGTGTACGCGGGCGGCTCCTGCCGGCCGCCGCGCGGTACGAGGACGCAGCGCGCCGTGTCGCCGTCCGCGACCGGCGACAGTGCCTCGGGCACCGCGCCGTCGACGGTCAGCTGCCAGCGGCTGAGATGCCGGGCGTCGCGGACGAACAGTCCGTCGGGGGCGGCGCCCGAGCCGCCGCCGCGTACTCCGCTGATGTCTCCGCCGTCGTCCACGGCCACGAACGTCCCACCGTGCACGAGCAGATGATGCCGCTCCGTCATGCCCCGTTCCCTCCCTTGGCACCCGTGCCGAGCTTGCTGTCGTGTGCGCTGTGCGTCAGCTGGCCGTATTCGGCGTCCGGTACGTCGTGCAGCAGGTCGAGCGTGAGCGCGGCGGTCCAGCTGAAGCCGAGCGCTCCGCAGGCCTCGCCGGTGAACGGATCCACGTACTCGGCGAACCCGGACGTGTCGGCCGTGTCCAGCAGCTCCGTCCGCAGGGCCTCCGCCCGCGCGTGCTCGCCGTGCAGCCGCAGCCCCCGCTCCAGCAGCCAGTTGGTGTTGAACCAGGCCGGGCCCCGCCAGTACCGGTGGGGGTCGAAGGCGTCACCCGTCAGGTCGTAGCTGGGTACGAGGCGCGTGCTGTCGCCCAGGCCGAAGTGCGGGCCGTAGGTGGTTCGTACGAGCGTGGCGGCGATGTCGCGGGGGAGGGTGGGGAGGAGCAGCGGGATCAGTCCGGAGACTCCGCGCTCCGGGATCAGCTCGCCGGTCCGTACGTCCCGGCAGAAGAACATGCCCTCGGCCGGGTCCCACAGCCGGTCGACGAGCGCCGCCGTCAGACGCTCCGCGCGGATGTGGCGCGCGGTGCCGGTGGCGCCCAGTTCCTGGGCGATGCGGGCCAGCGCGTGCTCCGAGGCGATCAGCAGGGCGTTGAAGGCGGGGTCCTCCACCGCGAACTCGCTCGCCCCGTCCCCGTCACCCCCGTACCCCTCGCCCGGAACGTCCCGGTACTCGCCGTCCCGGTAGTCCGCCGCCAGTCGCACGTACCGCCCGTAGTCCAGGTCGGTGGGCCGGTCCTCGGCCGCGCCGTGGTCCAGGTCCGCGCGGCGGAAGGAGTGGGCCGGGGCCGGCGTGACGCGGGAGAGGGGTGTGTCCCAGCTGGGGGCGTTGTCCATGCCCTGCTCCCAGGGGTGGACCACGGAGGCGAGGCCCCCGCCGCCCAGGTCCCGGCGGTGCAGCAGATAGCGGTGCCAGGCGGCCAGGCGGGGGTAGATCCGGGGCAGGAAGGAACGCGCCCGCGACAGACCCGGGTCGGACAGATGCACCAGCCAGGCGGCGAGGGCGTGCACCGGTGGCTGCACGATGCCCGAGGTCTGTACGGTGCGCGGGGCGCCCGCGGCGTGCCCCGCGGTCGAGGAGCGCCAGAAGTCGGGGCTCGGGAAGTACGCGTCGAGGGGGACGGAGGGGTTGAACACGATGTGCGGGATCCGGCCGTCACCCCACTGCGCGTCGAGCAGCGTCTCCAGCTCGATCTGCGCCCGCAGGGGCGACAGATGGCGCAGGCCGATCGCGATGAACGCCGAGTCCCAGGACCACTGGTGCGGATACAGGCCGTGCGAGGGGACCGTGGATGTGCCCGTCCAGTTGTCGTGCAGCACCTGGGCGGCCCTCTGGTGCAGCGATTTCGCTGGGCGGGCCGGATCGTATACGGCCGCCTCGGAGGGGCCGATCTCACGCCGGCCGGAAAAGGGTGGTGAGGTCGGGGTGCGTACGGGATCCGGGTGCCCGGTGCGGCGGGCGGTGAGCTGGGTTGTGCTGTCCACTCAGGTCTCCCGAAGACATGCGGCCGGCCAGTTCGGCTGTAGCTACCGTAGGGTTACGTCTATTTAACACGCAAAACTCAATATGTAATGCAGAGTTGAGGAACGCAAGAGGGTGCGCGAGACCGCTCGGCGCCGGGAGGAGCGGAATGGCCACAAGGGCCGGGAAGACCGGGAGCCAGGCGAGCTCCGGCGATCTGCTGGAGCTGGTGAGGAGTGGACGCGCCACTACGCGGGGGGCGTTGCAGCAGGTCACCGGGTTGTCCCGGGCCACGGTCGGGCAGCGTCTCGACCGGCTCTTCAGGGCCGGCTGGCTGCGTGAGGGTGCGGCGGGCCGGGTGGACTCACCGCTCGGCGGCCGCCCCTCGGTCCGACTGGAATTCGACGACGCCCACGCCGTCGTCCTCGCCGCCGACCTCGACACCCGGCACGGCCGCGCCGCGGTGCTGTCACTGACCGGCGAGCTGCTGGCAGAGCACTCGGGACAGCTCCTCGTCGAGGACGGCCCGGACGTGGTGCTCGGCGAACTGGGCCGCTGGTTCGGCGAGCTGCTGGTGAAGACCGGGCACCAGGCGCACGAGGTGTGTGGCATCGGGCTCGCCGTGCCGGGGCCCGTCGACAGCGAGACCGGCCGGGTCGTCCAGCCGCCGATCATGCCCGGCTGGGACGGCTACGACATCAGAGCCCGCCTCACCCGCGCCTTCACCGAGCACACGGGCGCCGCGGCCGTCCCGGTGCTCGTCGACAACGACGCCAACCTCATGGCGTACGGCGAACAGCGCACCGCCCACCCCGACTGCTCGGCCTTCGTGCTCGTCAAGGTCTCCACCGGTATCGGCGCGGGCGTGGTCGTCCGCGGCGAGATCTACCGGGGCATCGACGGCGGCGCCGGGGACATCGGCCACATCCGGGTCCCGGAGGGCGCGGACATGCTGTGCAGGTGCGGGTCGTACGGCTGCCTGGCCGCCGTCGCGAGCGGCGGCGCGGTTGCGCGGCGGCTGGCGGAGACGGGAGTCCCCGCCGCCTCGGGCTCAGATGTGCGGGACCTGCTGGCCTCCGGGCATCCTGGCGCGGCAGCGCTCGCCCGGGAGGCCGGACGGAGTGTCGGTGACGTACTGGCGACCGTGGTGACCCTGCTCAACCCCGGGGTCCTGATGATCGCCGGAGATCTGGCCGGAACCCCGTTCCTGACCGGCATACGCGAACTGCTCTACCAGCGCGCCCTGCCCCGCTCCACCGCCCGCCTGGAGGTGGTCACCTCACGGCTCGGCGAGCGGGCGGGCCTGGTCGGGGCGGGTGCGCTTGTCGTGGAGCACCTGTACGCGCCCGAACGGGTCGAGGAGCGGCTGCTCGCCATGGGTGTGTGACGGGATGTGCGGCGGAGTGTGTGTGACGGCCGTGTTTCCGTCCGTGAACCGGTCCGCATGGTGAAATCCGAGCGGGCTCAGCGGCGTGATTCTCGCCACGCCTGATCGCGGTTTCGCTCAAATGAGCGGATCTTGGGCCAATGCACTTCTCAAAGGGTGGCACTCAGTGCCACCCTTTGATTGTTTACGGCGTGAACTCAGACGTGGCGATGGCTGCTCATGTGAGCGAACTTCGAGATCTACGGGCGTTGACTCGTTCAAGACGTGAACGCGGGGTGCCGGGACGGCTTACCAACCCTTGACTTTCGATCGGCTGGCGGACGGGTGGTTACGTCCGTATGACGTGCAAGTGGACGTACCCAGGTGCCTTCGATCTGGGTATGTTCCCCGTCGTCAGGGCAGCCACCGAGTCGTCGAGGAGTCGAGACCCGTGTCGGAAAACAAAGATCCCCACGTAGTGAAGTTCGTTTACGACTTCACCGAGGGCAACAGGGACCTCAAGGACCTCCTCGGCGGCAAGGGTGCCAACCTCGCCGAGATGACCAACCTGGGCCTTCCCGTCCCGCCGGGCTTCACGATCACCACCGAGGCCTGCAAGACGTACCTCGGCAGCGGCGAGGAGCCGGCGGCACTGCGTGACGAGGTGAGTGCACACCTCGACGCCCTCGAAGCGAAGATGGGCAAGAAGCTCGGACAGGCCGACGACCCCCTGCTCGTCTCCGTCCGTTCCGGGGCCAAGTTCTCCATGCCCGGCATGATGGACACCGTCCTGAACATCGGGCTCTCGGACAAGTCCGTGCAGGGCCTGGCCAAGCAGGCCGGTGACGACCGTTTCGCGTGGGACTCGTACCGCAGGCTCATCCAGATGTTCGGCAAGACGGTCCTCGGCGTGGACGGCGAGCTCTTCGAGGACGCGCTGGAGGCGGCCAAGCACGCCAAGAAGGTCACCGTCGACACGGATCTCGAAGCGGCCGACCTGAAGAAGCTCGTCACCAAGTTCAAGAAGCTCGTCAAGACCGAGTGCGGCCGGGACTTCCCGCAGAACCCGCGCGAGCAGATGGACCTCGCCATCCACGCGGTCTTCGACTCCTGGAACACCGACCGCGCCAAGCTCTACCGCCGCCAGGAGCGCATCCCGCACGACCTCGGCACGGCCGTCAACGTCTGCTCGATGGTCTTCGGCAACCTCGGCCCCGACTCCGGCACCGGCGTCGCCTTCACCCGTGACCCGGCCTCCGGACACCAGGGCGTGTACGGCGACTACCTCCAGAACGCGCAGGGCGAGGACGTCGTCGCGGGCATCCGCAACACGGTCCCGCTCGCCGAGCTGGAGCAGATCGACAAGAAGTCGTACGACCAGCTGATGCAGATCATGGAGACCCTGGAGAACCACTACAAGGATCTCTGCGACATCGAGTTCACCATCGAGCGCGGCCAGCTGTGGATGCTCCAGACGCGGGTGGGGAAGCGGACGGCGGGTGCGGCCTTCCGTATCGCCACGCAGCTCGTCGACCAGGGGCTCATCGACGAGGCCGAGGCGCTCCAGCGCGTGACGGGTGCGCAGTTGGCCCAGCTGATGTTCCCGCGCTTCGACGACGAGGCGAAGGTCGAGCAGATCGGGCGGGGCATCGCGGCCTCGCCGGGCGCGGCGGTCGGCAAGGCCGTCTTCGACTCGTACACGGCCATCAAGTGGTCGCGGTCCGGCGAGAAGGTCATCCTGATCCGCCGTGAGACGAACCCCGACGACCTCGACGGCATGATCGCGGCGGAGGGGATTCTCACCTCGCGCGGCGGCAAGACCTCGCACGCCGCCGTCGTAGCGCGCGGCATGGGCAAGACGTGCGTCTGCGGTGCGGAGGAACTCGAAGTCGACACCAAGCGGCGGCGGTTGACGGTCAACGGCACGGTCGTCGAGGAGGGCGACGTCGTCTCGATCGACGGCTCGACCGGCAAGGTGTACCTCGGCGAGGTGCCGGTCGTCCCGTCCCCCGTCGTCGAGTACTTCGAGGGCCGGATGCACGCGGGCGCCGACGACGCCGACGAGCTGGTCGCGGCCGTGCACCGGATCATGGCGTACGCGGACCGGGTACGGCGGTTGCGGGTGCGCGCCAACGCGGACAATGCCGAGGACGCGCTGCGCGCACGGCGGTTCGGGGCGCAGGGTATCGGCCTGTGCCGCACCGAGCACATGTTCCTCGGTGACCGGCGGGAGCAGGTGGAGCGGCTGATCCTGGCCGACACCGACGCCGAGCGCGAGGAGTCGCTGAAGGAACTCCTGCCGCTGCAGAAGAAGGACTTCATCGAGCTCTTCGAGGCGATGGACGGACTGCCCGTCACCGTCCGCCTGTTGGACCCGCCGCTGCACGAATTCCTGCCGGACATCACGGAGTTGTCGGTCCGGGTCGCGCTCGCCGAGTCCCGCAAGGACGCCAACGAGAACGACCTGCGCCTCCTCCAGGCGGTCCACCGCCTGCACGAGCAGAACCCGATGCTGGGTCTGCGCGGTGTCCGGCTCGGCCTGGTCATCCCCGGCCTGTTCACCATGCAGGTGCGGGCGATCGCGGAGGCGGCGGCCGAGCGGAAGAACGCGAAGGGCGACCCGCGCGCCGAGATCATGATCCCGCTCGTCGGTACGGTCCAGGAGCTGGAGATCGTCCGCGACGAGGCCGAGCAGGTCATCGCCGAGGTGCAGCAACAGACCGGCGTGAACCTGAAGTTGTCCCTCGGCACGATGATCGAGCTGCCGCGCGCCGCGCTGACGGCCGGTCAGATCGCCGAGGCGGCCGAGTTCTTCTCCTTCGGCACGAACGACCTCACGCAGACCGTCTGGGGCTTTTCCCGGGACGACGTCGAGGCCTCGTTCTTCACGGCGTACCTGGAGAAGGGCATCTTCGGCGTCTCGCCCTTCGAGACCATCGACAAGGACGGCGTGGGCAAGCTCGTCCGCGACGCCGTGACGGCCGGCCGCGAGACCCGCCCCGACCTCAAACTCGGCGTCTGCGGCGAGCACGGCGGCGACCCGGAGTCGGTCCATTTCTTCCACGAGGTGGGACTCGACTACGTGTCCTGCTCACCGTTCCGGATCCCGGTGGCACGCCTGGAGGCGGGCCGCGCGGCGTCCACGTCGAAGGGGAGCGACCACCGGTGACGCCGGTAACCCGGTAGAACTCCGGAGCCGCTGTCGGTCACCCTTACCCTCACCGACGGACAACGGCTCCGGTGCACGAAAGAGAAGAGGCGGCGCCTTGTGCGGAGGCGCCGCCTCTTCGTGTGCCTTCCGGCTGTCGCCGGGTGCGACGCCGGTGCGTCAGCTGTCGGTGCGCCGCCTGCGGGCCGCCAGGAGTACGCCGCCGCCGGCGAGGAGGACGGCCGCGCCGCCGCCCGCGAGGTACGGGGTGGCGCTGCTGCCGCCGGTCTCGGCGAGGTCTGTGCCCTGCTGGTCCGGGGCGCCGGAGGGCGTGTCCTCGCCGCTGTCGGCGGCCTCGGCCTCGTCCTCCGCTGCGACGAAGTCCGCGGGCGGCTGGTCGCAGCCGATGCCGTCTCCGTCGCGGTCCAGGTGGGTGCCGTAGTGCGGGTCACCCTTGGGGATGTTGGAGTGTCCGCTCTCGTACGCCTCGGTGCAGTTCTTGAACTGGCCACCGCCGTCATGCGCCTCGGCGACGGACGGCAGGACGGCCAGCGCCAACGCGGTGACGGCCACGGCGGCGGGCTTGCGGAACAGGTTCACGAGGGTCCCCCAGTTTCGTGCGATATCCGGGCACATGATCACGAGTGAGACGATCGGCCGGATGTGAGGTGACGAAGGTATGGGAGGGGCTGTGCGGTGCTGTGGTGGAATGACGGACCCGTGATGCGAACGTGACGTGACCGGACGGTAGCTCTCCGCTCACGGGCCCGCCTTCTGTAAACCGGTTACGAGCGGAACGGTCCCCTCACCTCGTAAGTGATCCCGCCCGACGAACTGCCGCTGGTGCCGCGCTGGCTGGAGAAGTAGAGGCGGCTGCCGTCGGGGGAGAAGGCCGGGCCGGTGATCTCCGAGCCGGACTGGCCGTCAAGGCGGAGGAACGGGGCGATCACGTCGGCGGGCGTGATGACGCAGATCTCCATATTGCCGCCGTCCTCCGCGACGAAGAGGTCGCCGGAGGATGTGCCGGTGATGTTGTCGACGCCGGTCAGCGGGGCCGTGCCGGAGGTGACGAGGGAGTCGTCGTACGCCAACTCGTACGTGCCGGCGGTCAGGTTGAGCTGCCAGACGCGGTTGTCGCCCTTCGTGGTGAACCAGACCGTGTCGTCGGCGTAGTGGCAGCCCTCTCCGCCGCTGAACTTCTTCGATCCCGAGACCTGGGTGCGGGTGGTCGTCGGGGAGCCGTCCGGGTCGGGGATGTTCGCCCAGGTGAAGGAGCCGGAGGTGGCCGTCCCCGCGACCAGGACCTGGAGCGTGCCGGCGGACAGGTCACCCCAGGTGGTCGGGACGAAGCGGTAGAGGCAGCCGCTCGTCTCGTCCTCCGTCAGGTAGACCACCTTGCGCACCGGGTCTGCGGCCGCCGCCTCGTGTTTGAAGCGGCCCATCGCGTCCCGGCGGGTGGCTGCCTTCACACCCCACGGGTCCGTCTCGTAGACGTAGCCGAGGGACACCTCCTCGCAGGACAGCCAGGTGTTCCACGGGGTCCTGCCGCCCGCGCAGTTCTGCCTGGTGCCGGACAGGATGCGGTACGCGCCCGTGATCGCGCCGGTCGACGAGAACTTCACCGCGCTCGCGCCGCCCGACGGGTTGATCTCCGAGTTGGAGACGTAGATCCAGCCGCTGCTGCCGTCGGTGTAACAGGCCCCGCCGTCCGGGGCGTTGTGCCAGGTGTACGAGGTGCCGGTGACCGTCTGGCCGGAGCGGGCTATCACCCGGCTGGTGAAGCCGGACGGCAGCCTGACGCCGTTGGCGTCCGCCGCGCCGAGTGCTCCGTACGGGCCGGTGCCGGGCTGGGCGGGCGCGGCGTACGCGGCGCCGCGCCACAGGGTTCCGCCGAAGACGGCGGACGAACCGCCGAGGACGGCCGCACGCAGGAGGGTACGACGTTCCACGCTCACTCCAAGGGGGTGCCGTGACCGCCCCGTCCGCCGGGCGGCGACGGGGTCGTGCACCGCCGGAGCCTAGAAGTGCGGAGTGGCCGTCCCGTGGACAGGCGGTGACGTGAACGCGTCACATCGTCCACCCTGTCCCGCACTTGACCGCCTCATACCTTCAGCGCCTCATACCTTCAGTGCGTCGTACGTGACCCCCGTCAGCCGCTCCGACTCCTCCCAAAGCCGTTGCCCCGCCACGTCGTTGAGCGTCCACTTGGCACGCCAGGAGTTTGCGGGGGAGCCGCGCCAGCCCAGGAACGAGGGGCCGGTGAAGGAGTCCGGGTGTACACCGGGGGCGGTCGCCGCGTGCAGCGTGGGGAGGGCGCCTGCTTCCGCCGACTGGGCGAAGAAGCGGTTGCCGATCCGCATGAACCCCTCGACGCCCTTGCGGCCCTCCAGCTTCGCCCCCTTGGTCTGGAGGTCGGTGGAGGCGTAGCCGGGGTGCGCGGCCGCCGCCACGACGTCGGAGCCGATGGCGGCGAGCCGGCGCGCCAGCTCGTGGACGAACAGCAGATTGGCCGTCTTGGAGCGCCCGTACGCGGTCCAACGCCCGTACCCGCGTTCACTGTTGAGGTCGTTGATGTCGATGTTCGCGACCGAGTGCATCGTGCTGGAGACGCTCACCACGCGCGCACCGGGCGTGCCGAGCAGAGTCGGCAGCAGAAGCCCGGTGAGCGCGAAGTGGCCGAGGTGGTTGACCCCGAACTGCGTCTCGAAGCCGTCCGCCGTGTGCCCGAACGGCAGAGCCATCAGGCCCGCGTTGTTGATGAGCAGGTCCAGCCGGTCGTGCTGCCGCTCGTACGCCGTCGCGAACTTCCGTACGGAGCCCAGGTCCCCGAGATCCAGGCGGGCGAACTCCACGTCCGCGTCCGGGACTTCGATGGCCAGCCGGTCACCGGCCTCGGTGCCGCGGGCCTCGTCGCGGCAGGCCAGGACGACCCGGGCACCGTGCCGGGCCAGTTCGCGGGCGGTGACGTAGCCGAGCCCGCTGTTCGCCCCGGTGATGACGGCCGTGCGGCCGCTCTGGTCGGGAATGTCGTTCGCGTTCCAGCCGCTCATGACCCTGGGCTCCCTCCGTCTACGGGATGGGTTCCAGCCTACGAGCGGTCAGCGCGATGCGTACTCCTCGGGCCGCGACGCGTATCCCGCGTACTCCTCCGGCATCGGGCGGGTGTCCAGGTAGAACCACTCGGCGGTGGGGCCCGGGGTCGGGGCCGGCGGGGCCTGATCCGGTGCCGGGGCCGTCGCGGGGGGCGTGGTCGTGGCCCGGCGGCGCCTGGGCAGCAGCCGTGACCCGGTGGTCCGGTCGGACGGTGAGTACGTCGTCTCCTCGCGACCAACTGCCTTGTCCTCCAAGGCTGTCGGTGTCTGCGTCGGCTTCGCCGGGCCCGGCATCAGCAGTTCCACGCGCAGGCCGAGGCCGCGTTGCTGGGTGACGAACTCCTCGACCTGGTTGCGGCAGGCGTGGTCCAGGTGGGTCACGCCGGTCAGGTCGAGGCGGATGCGCGGCTTGCCGGACTCGGCGGCGGCCTCCAGGGCCTCGATCAGCTGCGGGAGGCGGAGGAAGGTGGCGTTGCCTGCCATGACGACCTTCGCGGTGTCCTCCTCCAGGTGCTGCTTGATGACGGTCTGCGACATGCGCAGCGCGGCCAGCACGATCCCGGCGGCGAGTCCGATGAGGACGCCTTCCAGCAGCGCGGTCGCCACGATGACCAGCGTGGTGATGGTCATGACCGCGAACTCGCCCCGGTCCTGGCGCCACATCTTCGGGAACTCCTCGGGCGCGAACAGCTTCCAGCCGCTGTGCACGAGGACTCCGGCGAGTACGGAGATCGGGATCAGGGCCAGGACCTGGGGGAGGAGAAGGGCGAAGGCGAGCAGCCACAGGCCGTGCAGGGTGCGGGAGAGGCGGGTCTTGGCGCCCGCCTGGACGTTCGCCGAACTACGGGCCACGACCGCCGTGATGGGGAGCGCGCCGAGGATGCCCGCCACCGTGTTTCCGGCGCCCTGGGCGATGAGTTCGGGGTTGTAGCGGGTGCGCGGGCCGCTGTGCATGCGGTCGACGGCGGCGGCCGTGAAGAGGCTCTCCGCCGAGGCGATCACCGTGAAGGTGAGGATCGCGGTGATGATGCCGGGGTCGGCGAGGCCCGCGAACTGCTCGGCGCCCGGCACCTGCACGGACGACAGCAGGTTGCCGACCTGGAGCGTCTTCACGTTCACGCCCGGCAGCGAGGCGACCGCGATGCCGATGCCCACGGCGACGAGCGCGGCCGGGATCTTCTTCACCGGGCCCGGCATCTTCTTCCACAGGAAGCTGAGCGCGATGGTGAGGACGCCGAGGCCGGCGGCGATCAGCGCCTGCGGGTTCGCCAGGGTGTCGGCGAGCAGACCGGGGGCACCGGCCATGTTCTCGATCGGGGTGCCGGGGGCCTTGGCGTCGGACATCGGGTACAACTGGCTGAAGATCAGCGGCAGTCCGATGCCCGCGAGCATGCCCTGCACGACGGCCAGCGAGATCGCCTGGAAGATCCGGCCGAGACGGACCAGGCCGAGGATGATCTGCAGGATGCCCGAGCCGAGGACGATCACGCCGAGCATCGCCACGCCGTATTCGAGGACCGTCTCCGCGACGAGGGCGGCGAGGCCGGCCGCGGGACCGCTCACCTGGAGCGTGCTGCCGCGCGCCGCGCCCACCACCAGACCGCCGATGACACCGGAGATGATGCCCAGCTCGGCGGGGACACCGGAGGCGACGGCGACACCGATGCAGAGGGGGAGCGCGACGAGGAAGACGACGAGGGAGGCGGTGATCTCGGTGGCGAGATCGGCCTTCGGGCCCTTCGGACCCTTCGCATTGGGGCCCGTACGGGTGTCTGTGCCGGTGTCGGGGCCCGTACTGGTGGCGGGGTTGGTGTCGGAGACGGGGGCTTTGTCGAAGGCGGGGTTCGTGGCCGGTGCGAACGGTGGTGCCGCCGGTGGTGCGGCCGGTGCCGTCGGCGGACCCGGTGTCCTGGCGTGTGCGGGGACGCGCCCGCGTGCGTGCAGCCCGCTCATGCGGCGTGCACCCGGAAGCTGCCGTCCTCGTCCAGCTCGTGCACCTGGCCGGTGTCGACCTCGTAGTACCAGCCGTGCAGCCGCAGCCGTCCCGAGTCGAGCCGTTGCTTCGTCGTCGGGTAACTGCGCAGTACCGCAAGCTGGTTGACGACGTTGAGCTGGGCCACGTCCGGCATCGACGGGTCCTCCAGGGGGCCGTCGAGCACCGGGGCCAGCTCCGGGCGGGCCAGGCCCAGCCAGGCGTCCACGCCGGGCAGCGCGGACAGGTCGTCGCCGGACTTCAGGGCACCCATCGCGCCGCAGTGAGAGTGGCCACACACGACGATGTCCTGAACGCCGAGCACCTCCAGCGCGTACTCGATGGTGGCGGCCTCACCGGAGGCGCCGTGCCGCCCGTGCGGTGGCACGATATTGCCCGCGTTCCGCAGCTCGAATATCTCTCCGGGCCGTGCGCCCGTGATCAGGGCGGGTATGACCCGTGAGTCCGAGCAGGTAATGAACAATGCCTCCGGATATTGACCTTCGGCCAGTTTGCGGTATTCGCCGCTCTCGAATTCGACGTGTCGCCTGAATGAGCGGGCGCGGTCCAGTAATGCCTTCACGGTTCCTCCCGGTAGGGGGTTCGACCAGGGCTTTCCCGTCGTTCTCTCCACCGTAGAGGGGCGACTGCCAGGCGAAGGTTAAGGGAACACTAGAGCCGGACCAGGAATGGACCATATTTCGTCCGGTCGCCCTGAGGTGCCGTCAACCGGCCATCCCGGGGCGGTTTTTGAGCGACTGCTCACATTGCCCCGGATTCGCGCGACGTGTCATGGACGGCTCTTGTAGCGTGTCAACTCCACGGCACGGAATTCGTGCTGTCCGGAGTCATGCTCATCATTGGGAGACAGGACGTATGGGCGTACGAGTGCTGCTCATCGAGGACGACGAGACGATCGCCGAACCGCTCGCCGAGGGCCTCGGGCACTTCGGGCTGACGGTCGACCGCGTCTCCACCGGGACCGACGGACTGAGAGGGCCGTACGGCGATGTCGTCCTGCTCGACCTGGGACTGCCCGACATGGACGGCATCGACGTCTGCCGCGGCATCCGGCAGGTCTCCGACGTCCCCATCATCATCCTCAGCGCCCGGGGCGAGGAGGCCGACCGCGTCCTGGGCCTCGAACTCGGCGCCGACGACTACCTGGCGAAACCCTTCAGCCTGCGCGAGCTGGTGGCCCGCGTGCGTGCGGTGACGCGGCGTACGCAGCAGGGGCGGGGTGCGCAACAGGGGTTCACGCAACAGGGGTTGGCGGGGCCGGAGTTCGCGGGGACGCCCGAACCCGGGCCGTCCGGAGCCGGGCCGTCCGGAGCTGGGCCGCTCGGCGCCGGACCGTTCGGGCCAAGGGCACGCGGTGCCGGTCGGCTCGACGCCGGGCCGCTTGCTGCCGGGCCGCGCGTCACCATGCCGTTCGATGCCGTGACGCGTGCTGTCGGGACGCCCGGGGAGGGAGCGCCGGGCGCCGGGGCGGGTGCCGCCGGAACGCTCGGCGTGGGGGTGTACGACTCGGGATCTCCGGGCGCGGCGCCGTCCGGCTCGCGACCTCGTGCCGCGGGGCCGGGGTCGGGGCGGGGGCCAGGGCCACGGCCGGGAGAAGCGGAGCCGTTCGCAGGGGAGTCGTTCGGCGGCGAGTCCTTCGGTGGTGAGTCGTTCGCGGGGGGACCGACCGTCGTGTCGCCCATGCCGCCTTCGTACGAACCCTCGGTGTCCTCCGTACGCTCCGTGCCCGCCGAGCCCACCCGCGCACCCTCCGCGTACGAACGCCCCGACGTGACCCGGCACTTCGAGTCCCCGGGCTCCTTCGAAGCCGGTCCTCCCTACGAAGCGAACCGCCCTGTCGAGCCTGAGCCGGCCGCCGAACCCGCCGCCGACTCCATAGCCGGCCCCGGCCCCCTCGTGGTCGACCGGCGCACCCGGCAGGTCTGGGTGGGGGACTCACCCGTCTCGCTGACCCCCAAGGAGTTCGAACTGCTCGCGCTGCTGACGGAAGACCCCGGCGCGGTCTACTCACGGCAGCAGATCCTCGACCGGGTGTGGGATCCGCACTACCAGGGCCCGACCAAGACGCTGGACGTCCATGTCGCCACGCTGCGGCGGAAGTTGGGGAACTCCGCGTGGATCCAGACACTGCGCGGCGTCGGCTTCAGGCTGGCCGTGCAGAGCCGGCCACCTTCGGCGGGCGGGCCGGGCGGCCCATACGGTGAGCGGCCGGGCGGCTCGTACGGTGAGCAGCCGAGTGGGGCGTACGGGTCGTACGGGGACCGCCCGAGCAGACCGTTCGAGGACGACCTGCCGAGCGGAGGGTATGCGGCCTCCGAGCGGCCGGCGGCCTTCCGATGACCCGTCGCCTCCTGCTCAGTTACCTCAGTCTCGCCGTCCTGCTGCTGCTCTGCCTGGAGATCCCGCTGGGCTTCGTCTACTCGCGGGGTGAGCGGGAGCGGGTCACCAACGTGGCGATGGACGAGGCGGAGTCGGTCGCCGCGTACGCCTCGCTGTCCATGTCGATGCGGCGTGCCGAGCGGGATCTGCCCAGCCGGGTGGCCCGGTGCGCCGAGCGGATCGGCGGCAAGGTGGTGATCGTGGGCCCGGCCGGCGGGCTGGTCGCCGGTTCGCACCCGCTGTCGGCGGCGGAGACGCGGGGGCTGGCCACCCGCCCGGGGATCGCCGCCGCCCTCCGGGGAACCGCCACACAGGACGTCCGCACCTCCACCATCGGCGGCGTCCAGTACCTGTCCGTCGCGGCGCCGATCTCGCGGGGCA
Organism: Streptomyces sp. NPDC050704; assembly: GCF_040654355.1. Taxonomy (NCBI): domain Bacteria; kingdom Bacillati; phylum Actinomycetota; class Actinomycetes; order Kitasatosporales; family Streptomycetaceae; genus Streptomyces; species Streptomyces sp. NPDC050704. The sequence continues at coordinate 16,137 of NZ_JBFAHW010000132.1, forward strand.
CACTCAAACAGGGCGCGGTGTGGATCACGCTGCCCACCCAGACCGTGCAGGACCGGGTCCACCACGTCTGGACGCTGCTCGCGCTCGGCGGCCTCGCCGCGCTCACCGCGGTCGCCGTCATCGGCTTCGCCATCGCCCGCTGGACCGGCCGCCCCATCCGCGAACTGGAGCGCGCCACCCACGAGTTGGCCGACGGCGGCCCCGCCACGCCGGTGGCGATCACGAAGGGGCCACCGGAGGTGCGCAGCCTCGCGGCCACCTTCAACCGCACCGCCGCCCGCCTCGAACACCTCCTCGCCTCCCAGCGCGCCTTCGCGGGCGAGGCCTCGCACCAGCTCAAGACCCCGCTGGCCGCGCTGCGGCTGCGCCTGGAGAACCTGGAGTCGGACATCGCCCTGCACGCGCGCGGCAGTCTCACCGCGGCGATGACCGAGACCGACCGGCTCGCCAGGATGGTCGAGGGACTGCTGGCGATGGCCCGGCTCGACGAGAGCGCCGCCGTGCGCGAGCCGGTCGACCTGGACCAGGTCTGCGCCGAACGGCACCACGCCTGGACCCCGCTGTTCGAGCAGCACGGAGTACGGCTCGTACTGCTCGGCGACCACGAGGGACCCGTACCGGTACCCGTATCCGTACTGGCCGTGCCCGGCGCGCTGGAGCAGATCCTGGACAACCTGCTCTCCAACGCCCTGCGGGTGGCGCCGCTCGGCTCCGCCGTCGCCATCGACGTACGGCGTCCGATGACCCATGAACGCCGCTTCCACCACCGCCCGGCGGGCCCGGCCCGCGTCGAACTCCACGTCACGGACGAGGGCCCCGGCATGACCGAGGAACAGCGCCGCCGCGCCTTCGACCGCTTCTGGCGCGCCCCCGACGCCCCCAAGGGCGGTACGGGACTCGGCCTGGCCCTCGTCCAGCGCCTGACCCACGCGAGCGGCGGCGAGATCATCCTGCGCCCGGCCGCCCGCGGCGGCCTCGACGCGGTGGTCCGGCTGCCGCCCGCGAGAGGAAGAGACGGTGGCACGGTGACGGCCCGCCGGCCACTGGGGGTCACCGCTCAACGAGTGCCGTGAGACGACTGTGACGAGCGTCAGGATTCCCGGAGCCCGGGGTCTCCTCGTGCCCGCCACAGCCTGACCGCGGACCGGCTACAGCGATGCGCCGCCGTCTATCAGCAGGTCGGTGCCGACGACGGACGCGGCGGCGTCGGAGGCCAGGTACAGGACGGCCTCGGCCACCTCCTCGGTCGACGAGACGCGGCCCAGCGGCGACTCCTCCTTCATCCGCGTGACACGCTCTTCCTCGGTCTCACCGGGCTGCAGCGACATGGTGGTCGCCGAGGCGCCGGGGCTCACGGAGTTGATACGGACGCCGTCGGCGATGTGGTCGAGGGCGGCGCCGGCGCTGAGCGCGGACACGGCGGCCTTGGTCGCGGCGTACGCGGTGGTGTTGGGCACCTGCTTGTGCGCGCCCAGGTTGGACGAGACGTTGACGACGGCACCGCCGCCCGGCTGGGTCCGCATCTGCCGGACCTCGGCCTGCAGGCCGAGCAGGACACCGGTGACGTTGATGTCCAGCAGGTCCCGCCACTCCTCCTCGGAGAGCTCGGCGACGGGCTGCCCGCCACGGAAGACGCCCGCGTTGTTCACGGCGACGTCGAGGGAGCCGAACCGGTCGACGGTCGTCCGGACGAGTGCCGCCATGTCCGTGGCCCGCGCCACGTCGGCGACCTGGGCGACCGCCGTGCCGCCGGCCCGTTCGGCGAGAGCGACGGTCTCGTCGAGTGTCGCCCGGGTGCGGCCCGCCACGACGACGGAGGCCCCTTCGGCGGCGAACGCGAGCGCGATGGCTCGCCCGATCCCGGATCCGCCCCCGGTGACGAGGACGGAACGGCCGGTGAAACGACTGCGGGTCATGTGTGACTCCCTTTGTTGGATGGGGCGTTGTGGTGGTCGTGGTGGTCAGGGGCGCGCGTGGCGCAGGGTCAGGGCGGCGGTGCCGAAAAGGGCCGCGGTCGCCGCGAGACTCGCCGCGTCGCTTCCGACGGAGAGCACCAGGGCGAAGACGACGGTCGGCCCGGTCTCCATCGCCATGTTGTGCACGCCGCCCGCGAGACCCGTCCGTTCGGCGGGCACCCGGTCGGTGGCCAGCACGGCGGCGCCCGCGAACGAGGCGGCGGCCCCGGCGGGCAGCAGGACGAAGCCCGGGAGGACTCCGTACGCGTACGGGACACCGGAGTCGAGCCCGAAGAGCGCGAGGAGGGCGAGGCCCGCGGCGCCCGTGGCCAGCCCACCACCGGTGACGACGGCCGGGCCGTACCGCCCGATGAGCCGCCCGACCACCCGGCCCGACGCGATGAGCGCGACGGCGAACGGCACGAAAGCGGCGGACGTCCGGAGCGCCGACCAGCCGCGTTCGTCCTGCAGGTGGAGCGAGAACAGGACGAAGACGGTCGCGGTGCCGGCAGCGGTCAGCGCGGTGGCGGCGAGCCCGAGCGCGCGCCGCCCGTCGAGGAGGAAGCGCGGCGGCAGCAGCGGATCCGGAGCTCGCTGCTCGACCCGGACGAAGACGGCCAGCAGTACGGCCCCGGCGGCCACCGGCCCAAGCACCCGGCCCGACGCCCAGGGCCACGCGTCGGTGAGGACGAGCCCGTAACTGACGGAGATCAGGCCGACCGTGGCCAGCAGGGCGCCGGGGAGGTCGAGGCGTGGGCGGGCGGGGCGTTCGACCGGCTCGTACCCGATGTGTACGGGCGGCTTTCCGGGCGCCGCGGGCAGCAGGCGGGGCGCCAGCGCGAGTGCCGCCACCGTCACCGCGAGCGGTACGGCGAAAGCCCAACGCCAGGACAGGAGCGCCGAGATGACGCCGGAGAGCAGGTTGCCCGCGGTGGCGCCGAGGACCGAGAGACCGCCCCAGGTGGCCATCACCCCGCCGTACGCGGCGGGGGAGGGGAACACCGTCCGCAGCACCGCCATCGCGGCCGGGGCGATCAGGGCGGCGCCCGCGCCCTGTGCGAAGCGGGCCGCGAGCAGTGCGTCGTATCCGGGGGCGAGTGGGGCGGCGGCTGACGCGAGGCCGAACAGCAGGAGGCCCATGGTGAGCGTTCGGCGTCCGCCGTGCCGGTCGGCTAGCCGACCGCCGAGTAGGAGCAGGCCGGCGAATGTCAGGCCGTATGCGGCGCTGAGCAGGATCAACTCCTCGCGCCGCAGGTCGAATTCGTCTCCGATCCGTGGCAACGGAACCGCTATCGCGGCCAGCGTGAAGATCAGGGTGACCTGTACGGCACCGAGCAACGCGAACGCTCCGCGGGTGGAGCGGTGTAACGGGGCCGTTGTCGTCATGGAGGCTTCCCTTATTTGACCGATCGGTTCAATATGGGGGCAGGGGGTGATGGTTTGTGGGTGATCTGCGGGTTGTTGGGGGCTGGGCGCGCAGTTCCCCGCGCCCCTTACGGGGCGCGTGGCTGGGCCGGGGTGATCAGTCCAGCAGGGTGAGTGCCTGCTCGGCCGCATCACGCACTCGCGCAGGGTCCGTCGACGCCTTGCCGACCACTCGCAATCCCTGCATCAGTACCAGCAGCATGCGGGCCAGCCCGCGGGGATCGCGATCTCCGGGGAGCTCGCCCTGTGCCTGGGCGCGTACGAGTGCGGAGTGCATCAGGGTCTCGATGTGTTCCCAGCTGTGCTCGACCCGGCGGGCGGCGGCCGTGTCGTGTGGTCCCAGCTCGGCCGCGGTGTTGGTGACGAAACAGCCGGTGGTGCGAGTGGCCTCGTCGGCGGCCTCCGCCGCGAATCTCCGCACCACCGCGCGCACGGCGGGCAGTGCGGAACCCGGCTGGGACAGCTCGTGCAGTACCGGCGGATCGTGCGATTCGCCGTACCGGTCCAGCGCCTTCAGGTACAGGTCGTGCTTGTTGCCGAAGGTCGCGTAGATGCTGGCGCGGCCGATGCCGAGATGCTCTACGAGATCCGCCATCGACGTCGCCTCGTAGCCGCGCCGCCAGAACAGCTCAAGAGCCGACTGCAGCGCGGCGTCCGGATCGAACTCCTTGGTCCTGGCCACGTCCCGCAGCCTAGGCTCATTTGGAACGATCGGTCAAGTAATGGCTTTGTGCGGTCGTACGGTAGGTCCGGTGGGTCCGGTGGGAGCTTTACTGCGCCCGCACCTCGTACGTCGTCACGCTCACCGTCTCGTCGTCCAGGCACTGGCCCTTCTCCAGGTCGAAGCGCTGCTTCAGGAGCGGTGAGGCGACGAACGGGCGGCCCTGGTGGGTGCCGATCAGGCCCCGGGAGAGGACGGCGGCACCGGAGAACGGGTCGCGGTTGTCGATCGCGTACATCCGGCCCGCGCGGTCCATGAAGAGCGCGACCTGGCGGCCGTCCGGGAGCAGTGCGGCCACGCCGCGGCCGGGAGTCAGTACGGACAGGTCGCAGACCGTGAACCAGCTGTCGTCCAGGTGGAGTTGGACCTTCAGGGCGGTGGTCTCGGGGGCGAGCGTCATCGCTGGGCGCTTCCTTCCAGGGGACGAGTGCCGATGGTCAGCAGCGGCAGGTCGGGCTTGATCTGGTCGCGCTCGGGGACGAAGCCGACGACCGGGTCGGGGGTGTCGGGCGCGTTCACGAAGGAGACGAAGCGGGCCAGCTTCTCGGGGTCGTTGATGGTGGTCGCCCACTCGTCGGCGTAGTGCGCCACGTGCGCGGTCATCAGGGACTCCAGCTCCTCGCAGATGCCGAGGGAGTCCTCCACGACGACGTCGCGGACGTGGTCAAGGCCGCCGGGGATCCGCTCCAGCCAGGTCGACGTGCGCTCCAGGCGGTCGGCGGTGCGGATGTAGAACATCAGGAACCGGTCGATCAGCCTGATCAGTTCGGCGTCGTCGAGATCCTGCGCGAGCAGGTCGGCGTGGCGCGGGGTGGCGCCGCCGTTGCCGCCGACGTACAGGTTCCAGCCGCCCGCGGTGGCGATGATGCCGAAGTCCTTCGACTGGGCCTCCGCGCACTCGCGGGCGCACCCGGAGACGGCCGACTTGAGCTTGTGCGGGGAGCGGAGTCCTCGGTAGCGCAGCTCCAGGTCGATCGCCATGCGGACCGAGTCCTGGACGCCGTAGCGGCACCAGGTCTGGCCGACGCAGGACTTCACCGTACGCAGGGACTTGCCGTAGGCGTGGCCCGACTCGAAGCCGGCGTCCACCAACCGGGTCCAGATCAGCGGGAGTTGCTCGACGCGGGCGCCGAACATGTCGATCCGCTGACCGCCGGTGATCTTCGTGTAGAGGCCGAAGTCGCGGGCGATCTCGCCGATGACGATCAGGCCCTCCGGGGTGATCTCACCGCCGGGGATGCGGGGGACGACCGAGTACGAGCCGTTCTTCTGCAGGTTGGCGAGGAAGTGGTCGTTGGTGTCCTGCAGCGCGGCCTGCTCGCCCTCCAGGACGTAGACGTCGGCGCCGATCGTCGGGGCGAGGGAGGCGATGATCGAGCCGACCGCCGGCTTGCAGATCTCGCAGCCGTCGCCGCCCTTGGCGTTGTCACGGCCGTAGCGGTCCAGCAGGTCCTGGTAGGTGTTGATGCGCAGGGCGAGGACGATCTCGTACAGCTCCTCGCGGGTCTGCGAGAAGCAGCCGCACAGGCCCTTGTCGACCTCGACGCCGTTGGCCTCCAGCTCGGCGGTGACCAGCTGGCCGAGGACCTTGACGCAACTGCCGCAGGTCGTGCCGGCCTTGGTGCACTTCTTCACCTCGGGCACGGTGGTGCAGTTGTGCTCGGTGACCGCGCCGCGGATCGTGCCCTTGCGGACGTTGTTGCAGGAGCAGATGATCGCGTCGTCCGGCAGCGCGGACGGGCCGAGCTGGGCCGGACCGCCGGCACCGGCCGGCAGCACCAGCGACTCGGGCGCGATCGGCGGGACCGAACCGGTCAGGGCGCGCAGCGTGCCGTACGCCTCCGCGTCGCCGACCAGGATGCCGCCGAGCAGCGTGCCGTCGCGGCCGATGACCAGCTTCTTGTACAGGCCCGAGCGGGAGTCCGAGTAGACGACGTCGAGGCAGTCCTCGGTGGCGCCGTGCGCGTCGCCGAAGGACGCCACGTCCACGCCGAGCAGCTTCAGCTTGGTGGAGAGGTCGGCGCCGGTGAACTGCGCCTCGTCCAGGGCGATCGTCGCGGCGGCGGTCTCGGCCTGCTCGTAACCGGGGGCGACCAGGCCGTACACCCGGCCGTCGGAGGCCAGCGCGCACTCGCCGATCGCGAAGACGTGCGGGTCGGCGACCGTGCGGCACTGCTCGTCGACCGTGATGCCGCCGCGCTCGCCGACCGTCAGACCGCAGTCGCGGGCCAGTTGGTCGCGGGGGCGGACACCGGCGGAGAACACCACCAGTTCGGTGGCGAGTTCGGAGCCGTCGGACAGCTTCATGCCGGTGACCGCGCCGGACTCGTCGACCACGATCTCCTGCGTGCCGACACCGGTGTGGACGGACAGGCCCATGTCCGCGATGGTGCGCAGCAGCGCGGCGCCGCCGCCCTCGTCGACCTGGACGGGCATCAGACGCGGCGCGAACTCCACGATGTGGGAGGTGAGTCCGAGGCCCTGCAGCGCGCCCGCGGCCTCCAGGCCGAGCAGACCGCCGCCGACCACGGCACCGGTCGTGCGGGTCTTCGCGTACTCCTCGATGGCGAGGAGGTCGTCGATGGTGCGGTAGACGAAGCAGCCCTCGGCGTCCTTGTTCGGGACCGGCGGCACGAAGGGGTACGAGCCGGTGGCGAGGACGAGGGTCTCGTACTCGAAGACCTGTCCTGAGCGGGCGGTCACCGTCTTCGCCTCGCGGTCGACCGTCTCCGCCGGGTCGCCGACGTACAGTTCGATCCCGTGCGTCTCGATGAACTCCATGTCGGTCATCGACAGGTCCTCGGGCGTCTTGCCCGAGAAGTACGAGGTGAGCGCCACCCGGTCGTACGCGGGGCGGGACTCCTCACACAGCACGACCACGCGGTGCGTGGCGGCCAGGCCGCGCTCGGCCAGCGCTTCGAGGAAGCGCTGGCCGACCATGCCGTGGCCGACGAGCACGATCGTGGGGCGGGGGCGGTCCCCAACAATTGCGGTCGTGGTCATCAGGAGCCTCCATCGTTGGTAAGCAGGTGGAGCAGTGGTGCGCCGTCCGTGGGGAGCGGCTCTGCTCCCTCCCAGGCGCGGGCGAGCGCACCGACAGTGCCGAGTTCGCCGACGAGGACCCCGCCGACCAGGCGGTCGTCGCGGACGACGACCTTGCGGTAGGTGCCGCGGGTGGCGTCGGCGAGCTGGATGACGTCGTCGCCGGGCAGGGGCGTGTGCTCCCCGAAGGCGGCGAGGTCGAGCGGGCTGCCGGAGGCGAGGGTCAGCCGGGTGAGGGCGCGGGTGCCGGTGTAGCCGGTGGTCACCTCGCCCGACGCGGACCCGGAACCGGACCCGGAGTCGGACTCGGACCCCTGCTCCGATCCCGATGCCGTTCCCGATCCGGTTCCCGCGCCAGATGCCGTTCCCGTTCCCGTGCCCGCGAGCAACTCGGCCAGGACATCGGCCTGTTCGAGGGCGGGGGCGGCGAGACCGTAGACGGTGCCGTCGTGCTGGGCGCAGTCGCCGATCGCCCGGATGTGCGGGTCGGAGGTGCGCAGTTCGTCGTCCACGATGATGCCCTTGTGCACGGCGAGCCCCGCGTCCTGGGCGAGGCCGACCCGCGGGTGCACCCCGCAGGCCAGCACCACCAGGTCGGCGTCGAGGGCGTATCCGTCGGCCATCTCGACCGAGCGGACCGCGCCGCCGACGCAGCGCACGTCACGTACCCGGCACTCGGTGTGCACCTCGACGCCCAGGTCCTTGAGGTGCCGGAGCACCAGGCCGGAGGCCGACGGGTCGAGCTGCCGTTCCATCAGCCGCTCGCCCTGCTGGGCCAGCACCACCTGCGCGCCGCGCGCGGCGAGCGCGCGGGCGGCCGAAACACCGAGGAGACCGCCGCCGATGACGACGGCCCGGGTGCCCTGCCGTACGGCTTTGGAAAGGCCCAGGCAGTCGTCCATCGTGCGGAAGGCGTGGACCCCTTCGGGCAGTTCGTGCCGGTCCGGGCTGAACAGGCCGCGCAGGGGCGGAAGGACCGGGTTCGAGCCGGTGGCCAGGACCAGCGTGTCGTATGCGATCACCGAGCCGTCCGCGCAGCGCAGCAGGCGTTCGGCACGGTCGATGCCCGTCACCCGGGCACGGGTCAGCCGCTCGGGCGTCGGGAGCGCGATCACGTCGGGTGCGTAGCGCCCGGCCAGGACCTCGGCGAGCAGGACCCGGTTGTACGGGCTGTGCTCCTCCTCGCCGATGAGCACGGCGTCCACGCCGAGCTCTCCGAGCCGCCGGGCGAGCCGTACGCCCGCGAGCCCGGCGCCGATCACCACCACACGCGTATTCGAGGTCATGACCGCAGCGTGCGTTGCCGGTGTTACCCGGCCGCATCACGACTGTTTCCCGCGGGGAACGCTGCCCTCAGCGGAGCGGCGGCGGGGATGTGAGGGTTTTCGGCGGGCGGAACGGGGGCGGCGTGAGGTGGGGCCACCCGAACCACGGCAGTGCAGGTGGCCGTACCTCCGGCCGCCGTGCGGGCACGATCGATCACGGGACCGGACCGCGGAACCCTTGAGGTGCCCTGACCTTGAGCCGCCCTGACCTTGGACCGCCCTGACCTTGGACCGCCCTGACCTTGGACCGCCCGACCTTGGACCGCCCGACCTTGAGCCACCCCGGCCCTGGCCGCCCCGACCTTGAGCGCCCCGACCTTAGGTTGAAGCCATGCGCCCCAGCCGCACCCCGTTGACCGCCGCCTTCACCCCGCGGGCACTCGCCGCCCTGCTCTACGCGGTGATCGCGTTCCCGCTCGCCCTCGTGGGGTGCGTGCTCATCCTGGTGGGCCTGCTCGTCGGCGGGGCCCTGTCCGTCACCACGCTGGGCCTGTGGATGCTCGCGCTGACCGTACGGGGCGCCCTCGCACTCGGCGCGCTCCAGCGGGCCCTCGCGCGCCGGCTGCTGGGCCTGGACATCGAGGAGCCGCCCACGCCCTCGGCGCAAGGCGTGCTCGGCCGACGGCGGGCGCTGCTCCTCGGCCGGGCCGGGTGGCGGGCGGTCGGCCACGCGCTGGCCGCCCCCGTCACGGCCGCACTCGGGTACGTGGTGGTCCTGGGCGCGTACGTCTACGGCGTCCTGTTCACCCTGCACCCGCTGCTCAAGCGGTGGAACTACACGACCGTGCGGGACGGCGACTCCGTACGGCACGTGACGCTCGAAGTCCTCGGCGTCCAACTCGACTCCTGGCCGAGGTGGCTGATCCCGGTCGCCGCGGGACTCGTACTCCTGGCCGCGGCGCCCCGGCTGCTGCGGTACGCCCTCGGCCCGCACCGGTCCCTGCTCGTCGCCCTGCTCGGCCCGGACGCCGCCGACCGCCGTATCCGCGCCCTGGAGGAGACCCGCGCCCAGGCCGTGGACGACGCGGCGGCCACCCTGCGCCGCATCGAACGGGACCTGCACGACGGCACACAGGCCCGGCTGGTCGGCCTCGCGATGCACCTCACCATGATCCGGGAGCTGATCGGCGCGGAGGCCGACCGGGACCGGCTCCTCGCCGTCGTCGACACCGCCCGGGGCAACGCCAAGCAGGCCATCACCGACCTGCGCCACCTCGTCAAGGGCATCCACCCGCCCGTACTCGACCAGGGCCTGGACACGGCCCTCGGCACGCTCGCCGCCGACAGCGCCCTGCCGGTCGAGGTCGTCACGGACATCCGGGCCCGCCCCACGCCCGCCGTCGAGTCCATCGCCTACTTCTGCGCCGCCGAACTCCTCGCCAACGCCGCCAAGCACAGCGGCGCCCCGCACGCCACGGTCACCGTGACCGCCCGCGACGGGCTGCTGCGGCTCACCGTCCGCGACGACGGACGCGGCGGCGCGGCGATCGGCGCGGGCTCGGGGCTCACCGGCCTGCTGGCCCGGGTACGGACCGTCGACGGCACGCTCACCTGCGACAGCCCGGCGGGAGGCCCTACGGTGGTCACAGTCGAGCTGCCGCACGGTCCGTGAGGGGCGAGGGCACATGTCATGAAGGCACATGTCATGAGGGGCAGGGACAGGGGCACATGCGCGTCGTCATCGCCGAGGACTCCGCCCTGCTGCGGGACGGGCTGGCCGAGCTGCTCCAGCTCCGGGACGTGGAGGTCGCCGCGGCCGTCGGGGACGCCGACGCGCTGCTGACCGCCGTGGCCGAGCACCGCCCCGACGTCGCCGTCGTCGACATCAGGCTGCCGCCGACCCAGACGGACGAGGGCCTGCGGGCGGCCGTACGGCTGCGCACGGAGCACCCCGGCACGGGGGTGCTGATCTTCTCCCAGTACGTCGAGACGAAGTACGCCGCGCAGCTCCTGGGCACCAACCCGGGCGGCGTCGGCTACCTCCTCAAGGAACGCGTCGTCGACATCGGCGAGTTCGTGGACGCGCTGGCCAGGGTCGCCGCGGGCGGCACGGCCCTCGACCCCGAGGTCGTCTCCCAGCTCTTCGGCGCGAGCCGCCGCACCACCGCCCTCGACGTCCTCACGCCCCGCGAACGCGAGGTGCTCGCGCTGATGGCCGAAGGCCGTACGAACCACGCGATCGCCGTGTCCATCACCGTCTCGGAGCGGGCCGTCGAGAAGCACATCGCCAACATCTTCACGAAACTCGACCTGCCGCCTTCCGACACGGGAAACCGGCGGGTGCTGGCGGTCCTGCGGTACCTGGAGGCCGCGGGCTGAACAGCTGGAACAGCCGTTTCGAACAGCCCAACCTCAGAAGACCCTCAAGCTTCCCCTGATCGATGGACGGCACATCTACCTCGTCCATAAGGTCGCGATCATGCCTGACATATCGCTGACCACGGTCGTCGCCCTCTGTGTCGCCGCTCTCGCGGCCGGCTGGATCGACGCCGTGGTGGGCGGCGGCGGGCTCCTGCTGCTTCCGGTGCTGCTGCTCGGGCTGCCGAATTCGGGTTCGGTGGCCCAGTACGCGCTCGGCACCAACAAGGCCGTGGCGATCGTCGGGACGACGGGCGCGGCGGTGACCTATGCGCGCAAGGCGCCCGTGGACGTCGGCACGGCCGTACGGATCGGTCTCGCGGCGCTAGCCGGCTCCACGGGCGGAGCCTTCGTCGCCGCCGGGATGAGCACCGAGGTACTCAAGCCGGTGGTCATGATCGTGCTGCTCGGCGTCGGAACCTTCGTGATCCTGCGGCCCGCCTTCGGTACGGCGCCCTCGACCGCGCCCGTCTCACCGCGCCGCGTCCTCGCCGCGATCGGCCTCGCGGGCCTCGGCATCGGCTTCTACGACGGGCTCATCGGCCCCGGCACGGGCACGTTCCTCGTGCTCGCCCTCACCGCGCTCCTCCACCTCGACCTGGTGACCGCCTCCGCCACCGCGAAGATCGTCAACTGCTGCACCAACGCGGGCGCGCTCGCGACGTTCGCCTGGAAGGGCACGGTGTTCTGGCAGCTGGCCGCGCTGATGGCCGTCTTCAACCTCGTCGGCGGCATGGTCGGCGCGCACACCGCGCTCAAGAAGGGCAGCGGGTTCGTGCGGGTCGTGCTGCTGACGGTGGTGTTCGCGCTGGTGGCGAAGATGGCGTACGACTTCTGGCTCTGAGGGCCTGGCTTCGAGGGCCCTGGTTCTACGGACCTTGTAGGTGGACGCTGTCCTGGATCAAGACGCTCGTCGGGCGCCGGTTCCGCAAGAGTTTCACCCTCGCCGGCATCTGGTGCTGTGATCGGATATGTTCGCCGGGTCGGGAGCGGCGGGGTATCGGACAAGCGGTTCGAGGGATCGGGCAGCGTGTTCACGGCGCGTG
>NZ_JBFAHW010000133.1:0-27329 GCF_040654355.1 Streptomyces sp. NPDC050704
GGAGGAGACCCGGCCCTTCGTGGAGTGTCTGCGGGCCGGGCACCCGGAGGGCGACTGCCGCCGGACGCGTAACCGGCCTCGGTGGTCGTACGTCGTACGGAAGTCCCTCGCGGACTTCAGGAAAGGACGTGGGCCCACGTGGCAGCGCACCGCAAGCCCAGACAGCGCTCGCTCGGCGGCAGTCAGGCCCGCACCGCCTTCACCATCGCTCTCGCGGGCGCGGCGAGCGCGACCGGCTTCGACGGGACGGGGCACGCCGCTCCGGAGCTGACACCGGCTCAGGTGAAGGCGAAGGTCGACAAGTTGTACCAGGAGGCGGAGGTCGCCACCGAGAAGTACAACGGGGCGAAGGAGAAGGCCACCAAGGCGGCGGGCCGCCTCGACACCCTTCAGGACGAGGCCGCGCGCAAGACGGAACGGCTCAACTCCGAGCGGGACACGCTCGGTTCGCTGGCCACCGCGCAGTACCGGGACGGCGGGATCGACCCCGCGTTGCGGCTCCTGCTCTCCGCCGACCCGGACGAGTACCTGGACGGGGCCGCGTTCGCCGAGCGGGCCGGCAGCCGGCAGGCCTCGACGGTGTCGCGGGTACGCGGTCAGCTGCGCGAGATCGAGCGGTTGCGCGGGGCCGCGCATGTCGAACTGACCTCGCTCAAGGCGCAGCGGACGGAGCTGAAGCGGCACAAGAAGACGGTCACCGGCAAGCTGGGCGAGGCACGGCAGCTTCTCTCGAGGCTGCCGGACGAGGACCGGGCGCGGATCGGCGCCGACGACGCGGACACCGCGCGTTCCGCACGCGCCTCGCGCTCCGCCTCCGCCCCTCGCGAGTTGGGGGCCGGCTCTTCCACCCAGGCCCCCAACTCCCGTTCCGCGGCGGCGATCGCGTACGCCTACGAAAAGCTCGGCAGCCCGTACGTGTGGGGCGCGACCGGCCCCGACGCCTTCGACTGCTCAGGCCTGATGCAGGCCGCGTACCGCGCCGCCGGGATCTCGGTGCCCCGCACGACGTACGCGCAGATCAACGCGGGCCGACGCGTGTCACGGTCCGAACTCCAGCCCGGCGACCTGGTGTTCTTCTACTCCGGCATCAGCCACGTGGGCCTCTACGTCGGCAACGGGCAGATGATCCACGCACCCAACCCGTCGGCCCCGGTACGAGTGGCCCCGATCGACCAGATGCCGTTCGCGGGGGCGACACGGGTGGCTTGAGCGGGGCGGCGGCGGTTGTCGTGGCAGGCCGGTGGCCCCGTTAACGCCACCCTCATTGGACCTGTCCACGGGACCGTTCTCGGACGAGGCTCACCGCTATGACCCCACCTATGACCCCACCCGCGGAAACCGCAGCCACCGCCTACACCGGCCACGTCGATTACGTCCACGGCTACTCCGCCCACGAAACCCGCCGCCTCGGCGACCAGGCCGACACCCTCGCGGAACTCCTCCACGCCGACACGGCGTACCCCGCGGGCAGCAGGGTCCTGGAGGCCGGCTGCGGAGTGGGCGCCCAGACCGTCCACCTGATCGGGGCAAGCCCGGGTGCCCACTTCACGGCGGTGGACATCTCGGCCACCTCGCTCGCCCGGGCCCGCGCCCGTGTGACGGCCGAGTTCCCCGCCGCTCGGGTCACCTGGCACCAGGCCGACCTCTTCGAACTCCCTTTCAAAGACGCCGAGTTCGACCACGTCTTCGTCTGCTTCGTCCTGGAGCACCTCGTCGCCCCCGGGGAGGCCCTCATGGCCCTGCGCCGGGTCCTGCGCCCCGGCGGCACCCTCACCGTCATCGAGGGCGACCACGGCTCGGCGTTCTTCCATCCCGACAGCGCCTACGCCCACGCCGCCATCGACTGCCAGGTCCGACTCCAGCACACGGCAGGCGGAAACGCTCTGGTGGGCCGCCAACTCCACCCGCTGCTCAGCGCCGCCGGCTACGAACGGATCGCCGTCCGCCCCAGACCCGTGTACGCCGACCGCTCCCACCCCGCCCTGGTCGACGGCTTCACGCGCAACACCTTCATCGCGATGATCGAGTCCGTACGGGAGGACGCCCAGTCCGCGGGCCTCATGAGCCCCGCCGACTGGGACCGGGGCCTCGCCGACCTGCACCGGACGGCGGACGACGACGGCACATTCCACTACACGTTCTTCAAGGCGGTCGCGGTGAACCCGAGACCCAGCTGATCAGTCGCGCTCGGCACGTCATGCCGTCAAGGGCAGCACCGGCACGCCGAAACCGCGGTACTCCCCTGGCTCCGTGGTGGCGACTTCCCAGCCGGTCGCCATGCTCACGGCGACCACATGGACGGCTGACCACCCCTGCTCAGGGAACAGCGTGGTCGCGATACGCCCCATGGTGTCGGACACAATCCGGTCGACCGATGCCACCTCCACTACGGAAAGCTGGTCCAGGTGACCCGAGACACCGGGCCGACTCCTCGTCGGCGCTGAGCGATCTGGCTGATTGGAAGCTTTGGGACACGCATAGGCTGCAAAAGCTGTCCCAAACCTTCCAATTGCCGCCTACGGTCGGCTTGCCGACCGCGCGACGAGTTCAGTCGACCGTCACACGAGGCGGCGCGCGGTGGCCCACCTCGTCAGCTCGTGCCGGTTGGACAGCTGGAGCTTCCTCAAGACCGCCGAGACATGCGACTCGACCGTCTTCACCGAGATGAAGAGCTGCTTGGCGATCTCCTTGTACGCGTACCCGCGGGCGATGAGGCGCAGTACCTCGCGCTCGCGCTGGGTGAGGCGGTCCAGGTCCTCGTCCACCGGCGGGGCATCCGTCGACGCGAAGGCGTCGAGGACGAACCCGGCCAGGCGGGGCGAGAAGACGGCGTCGCCGTCCTGGACGCGGAAGATGGAGTCCACCAGGTCCGTGCCGGTGATCGTCTTGGTGACGTACCCCCGGGCGCCACCGCGGATCACGCCGATGACGTCCTCGGCGGCGTCCGACACGGACAGCGCCAGGAACCGCACGGGCTGCTCGGCGTCGGCCATCAACGGGGCGCAACGGCGCAGGACTTCGACCCCGCCGCCGCCGGGAAGGTGCACATCGAGGAGGACGACCTCGGGCCGGGTCGCCGTGATGACCGTGACCGCCTGGTCGACGTCCGCGGCCTCTCCTACGACCTCGACACCGGTCCGGTCCGTCTGCCCGATCTCCGCCTGGACCCCCGTACGGAACATGCGGTGGTCGTCGACGAGGACCACCCGCGCATGCCGCCCTGGCCCGGTTGCCGTTGGCCCGCCGGCACCGGCGGGATCGGTGGACGCGGCGGCCGGCGACGGCGCGTCGGCTCCGGTCGAACCGACCGAACCCGATGAACCGGTCGCACCCGTCGAACCGGTCGGCGTGGCAGGGCCGTCGGCCGCGCCCGCGCCGGTCGCGCCACCGCTCGGCCCGACCTCCCCGGTCGGCTCGTTCGCGTCGCTCATGTCTCCGCCCTCTCCATTTCCAGCTCGACCTCCGTGCCGCCGTCCGGCACCGCGCGCAGCCGGGCCGTACCGCCGTTGCGCTCCATGCGGCCGATGATCGATTCTCTGACGCCCATGCGGTCCAGGGGTATGGAATCCAGGTCGAAACCGGGACCGCGGTCCCGGACCGACACGAAGACGGTCTTCCCCTCGACCTCGGCGTAGACCTGCACCGCGCCGCCCTCGCCACCGTACTTGGCCGCGTTCACCATCGCTTCCCTCGCGGCCTGCATCTGTGCGCCGATTCTGTCGTCGAGCGGGCAGTCGCCGACGACGACGACCTCCAGGGGGACGCCGTGCTTGTCCTCCACCTCCGCCGCGTTGCGCCGGACCGCCTCGGCGAGGGTGTCGGGCTCGTCCGCCTCGTCCTTGCCGGTGCCCTCGGGTTTGTAGAGCCAGTTGCGCAGGTCGCGCTCCTGGGCGCGGGCGAGGCGCCGCACCTCGTTCGCGTTCTCCGCGTTGCGCTGTATCAGCGTCAGGGTGTGCAGCACCGAGTCGTGGACATGCGCGGCGACCTCCGCCCGCTCCTGGGCGCGGATGCGCATCAGGCGCTCCTCGGAGAGGTCCTGGGTCATACGGACGAGATAGGGGCCGGCGAGCAGCGCTATGCCGACGATGACCGCGAGGGCGGCCTGGAGGACCGAGCCGAGGTGGGCCGCGGAACCCTGCAGGACGAATATCCCGGAGACGCCCGCGGCGACGAGCAGGACGCCGGCCGCGGAGCGGAGCAGGGTGATCGTGCGCTTGCGGCGGCCGACCGCCATCCAGCGGGCCCGCCGCGCGTTGTCCGCCTGGCGCCAGACCAGGGCGACGCCCGCGCCGACGAGGACCGTGGGCCAGAGATAGGCCTTGGCGCCGCCGCTCAGGTTCACATTGCCGACGAAGACCATCGCCACCACGACCATGGCGAGCAGCGCGACGATCTGGCCCTTGTCGGGTTTGCGGGCGACGAGTCTGCGGCGGCCGTCGGGTGCCGTCTCGGTGGCGAGGGCCGGGGGGCGCCGCTCCGTGTCCACACCGCCGACGCCGAGCGGCACGAAGAACCAGAACGACGCGTACAGCAACGCGCCCAGACCTTCCGCCATGAACAGCCCGACGAAGACCAGCCGCACCCAGATCACGGGCAGCCCGAGGTGCCCGGCGAGCCCCCGCGCCACACCACCGAGCCAGCGTCCGTCACTGCTGCGGTAGAGCTTGCGCGGCGGCCGCGGGTCCTCGACTGGCAGAGTTGCGGCTTCCGGCATGCCATCGATATTCACACGTCGGCCGTGCCCGGGCATCAGGGTCGACCCCCGAGACTCCCCTGATCTTCGAATCGGGGGCGCCCCGCGGAGTGTAGGTGTCGCGCCTCGGGGTCGATTTCAGGGTTCGGCCAGGGTCGTTCCGACTCCCACCGGGCCGTCGCGGCCGTCACCATGGACACATGACAGATCAGCAGCACGCCGCGACGGGTCCGGGACCCGGTTCCGGCCCGGGCCGGGGCGCAAGCCCGGGCGCCGGGCCGGAGCCGGCGGACACCGTGCCCGCCGCGGACGCCCGGGCCACCGCGGGTGAGGAGCCGCGCACGCCCGGGGAACCCCGCACACTCGGGAAGCCACGCGCGCCAGGCGCCCCGGTCACACCCGGCGCCCCGGTCACACCCGGCGGCCCGGTCCCACCCGGCGGCCCGGTCGCACCCGGCGATCCCGATCCGCTCACGTCGGCGGACCCGCTCGTTCCCGAGCTCCCACGCCGCTTCCGGCGCGACCGGCGGCACAAGATGCTCGGCGGTGTGTGCGCGGGGCTCGGGCGGCAGTGCGACATGGACCCGGTGATCTTCCGGATCGTGCTCGCGCTGCTCTCGGCGACCGGCGGCATCGGCCTGATCTTCTACGGCTTCGCCTGGCTCTTCGTCGCGTACGACGACGAGGAGGAGAACGAGGTGCGCAAGCTCCTCACCGGCCGGGTGGACGGCCAGGCACTGACCGGCGTGCTGTTCGCGCTGGTCGGCTGCGGGGTGTTCCTCTCCATGCTCAGCAACAGCGGGGTGCTGACCTTCGCGGCGACCCTCGCGCTGCTCCTCGCGGGCGCCGGGTACTGGTCGCGGCAGCGCGGCACCCCCGGCCCCGACCCGCTCGCCGCCCAGGCGGTGTCGGACGCACCGCCGGAGGCACAGGCACCGCCCGTCCCCGCCTCCTTCACCTCCTGGTGGCGCGAGCCCATCGTCAAGGACGGCACGTACGTGGGCGGCACGGGCTATCTCTGGGGCCCCAAGGACACCCGGGCCCGCGACATCGCGGCGGCGGTCAGCATCGCGCAGGGCGGCTACCGCAGGGACATACCGACACGGGCGCCCAAGCCGCGCGGCCCTCGCGGGATCGGCGGCTGGGTGTTCCTGCTCGCCCTCCTGGCGGGCGCCCTGGGCACCCGCCTGACCTGGGACGACCATCCGCTCGGCACCAGCTTGCAGACCGGCCTGTCCTGCGCGCTCATCGTGTTCGGCACAGGCATCGCGGTCAGCGCGTTCCTGGGGCGTACGGGAGTGGGGTCGATCCTCCTCGCGATCATCACGGCAGGCCTGCTGGCGGGCTCGACGGCGGTGCCGAAGGACATCAGCACACAGTGGGCACGCATGAACTGGACGCCCGCCACAGCGGCCGCCGTGCAGGGGCAGTACGACCTCGGCACCGGCGTGGGCACTCTCGACCTCTCCCGGGTCGACGTCGGCAAGGGCAAGACGCTGACGACGAACGCCGAGGTGGGCATGGGCCGGCTCAAGGTCATCCTGCCGAAGGACGCGACCGTGCGGCTGGTCGTCGAAGTAGGCGTCGGCGACATCCAGTTGCACGAGGACGGCAAGCAGGACGTGGACGTGGCCCCCGGCAAGCACGAGCAGGTGACGCTCCGGCCCCCGGACAGGACCGCGGACGGCGGCACGCTCGACCTCACCCTCGAGGTCGGCATCGGACAGGCTGAGGTGACCCGTGCTACGTCATGACTTCCAGCCCGGCCGACTCATCGCGGGCTTCTTCCTCACCCTCACGGGCATCGTCTACGCAGGCGACGCGGGCGGCGCCTGGGACACCCCGTGGTTCGTGGTGATCCCCCTGGTCTCAGGAGGCCTGTGCCTGGCAGCCGCGACCGGCGCCCTGACCCACGGAATACGCCGCCACCGCGCGGCCCCTCCCCGGGAGGACACACAGATACCGGGCTAGGGCGTGTGCCGGGTTGAGATCACGGGTCTGGATGTTTCTCTGTCCCGGCCGGGCCGAGACGGTAGACAAGCGGGATGGCTCGGGGTGATCTCACGGACGACGAGTGGGCTGGGTTCGAACCGCTGCTGCCGCTCGGCGAACGCGGCCCGCTACCCGGCCTGCGCAGGCTCGTCAACGGCGTGATGTGGCGGTTCCGTACGGGCGGTCCGTGGCGGGACATGCCCGAGCGGTACGGGCCCTGGTCCACCGTCTATGGGCGGTTCTACCTCTGGACCAGGTCCGAGGTCTTCCAGACGCTGATGAAAGCGGTGATCGCCGAGGCCGCCGCGCACGGTCAGGCAGACCTCGGCCTGGCCGGGGCTTCGCCAGGGACCAAACGCCCCGGTAGCCGGGCCGGACGGGCAGGCGGATGCCGCCCGCGAGGAGGGACGGCGTCTGCGCCGACGTCACAAGGCCCGGCTCCGCGCCGCCGAACTGGGGCGCTCACGCGGTGGGTTGACCAGCAAGGTGCATCTGTCGGCGGACCACCGCTGCCGCCCGTTGTCCTTCGTGCTCAGCCCCGGCCAGGCCGCCGACAGCTCTCGCTCCACCGCCGTCCCGGAGCGCATCAAGGTCTGGGGCCCGGTCGGACGGCCCCGCACCCGCCCTGCCACCGTGGCCGCGGATAAGGCGTACTCCTCCCCAGCCGTGCCTACCTGCGCAGACGCAGGATTCGGGCGGTGATCCCGGAGAAGACCGACCAGGCGGCCAACCGGAAGAAGAAGGGGCGCCGGGGCGGGCGACCTCTCGCCCATGACGCCGAGCTCTACCGCGACCGCAACACGGTGGAACGCCGCATCAACAAGATCAAGGAGTGGCGTGGGCCAGCCACCCGCTACGACAAGACCCCGGTCAGCTTCCTCGCCGGACTCCACCTGCGCGGCGCGGTCATCTGGCTCCGCAGCCTCACATGAAGATCTTCACTGACTCGGTACACGCTCATGCCACACCGCAGCGGACCGATGGAACAGCCACTCGTATCAACACGGCGTTCTCGTACGCCCGTGCCAAGACCGTCATCAAGCGATTCTCGTCCTCTGCGGGATGTCGGCGAGCTGTGGCAGCAGGCGTGCCGCTGCGGCGATGTCGACGGTGAGGTCGCGGTCGGCCACCTCCATCGTCAGGTCGTCAAAGAGAGCGTCGACCCGCGCACCGCGAAGTCGCACCGCGCGTACGGCGGCCACGAGTTCACACGCCAGCACAGTCCGGTAATCGTCCACCGCGGTCAATGCCTGGCGCGCACCGTGCGAAGCGAAACTCGCGTCTTCCTCCACCCCGCGCGACAGCGTGACGGTCTGGACTGCCGTCGGCATGGCGAGGGCTCTCAACGAGCCGAGCGCGGAGGCCGCGACGTACTCGCAGGCCATCACCCCCGACGCGCCTGCGGCCCCCGCCCCGAGGAACGGCGCCAGTCCGGTGAACCCGGGCTCGGTGAGCATGGACACTCTGGCCATGGCCAGCTGCGCCGACTGGGCGGCGGCGGAGACGGTCGTATCGAGTGCCTGCGCCAGGTACGCGGCGTGGAAGCCACCGTGATGGGCAACACCGTGACCGGGCAACAGCGCGGGATTCTCGGACGGGGCGTTCGCCAGACGGCAGACGACATCGTCGAGGCGGGAGAGGGCGTCGATGAACGCGCCGTGCACCTGCGGCATGCTGCGCAGTCCCAGCGGATCCTGAATGCGCGCGGGCGCCGGTATCGAGGGGATGAGCCGGCGCATCGACCGGCATACCTCGCGTGCCCCGCTGAACGGCGTCACTTGCTCGACGACCTCGGCGAACGCCTCGGGATTGCCATCCACCGCCGCGAACATCAGCGCCGCCACCGTGATCGCGGACCGTGACAGAACGGCGAGCGAGGCGTGGGCGAGCGCGGCGTCTCCGATCGTGGCGGCGTTGCTGTTGATGACCGGCATGGCGTCCTTCGGGTCGCACGCGACGGGTGCCACAAGCGCCGTGGATGTTCGGACCTCTCCGAGCAGCGCGAGGATGGTGACCGCGAGCGCCGGGAGGTCACCGGTGCCGATGCTGCCCACCTCGCGCACGGGCGGCAGCGCGTCGGCCGCGAGCATGGCCACCAGGCCGTCGAGGAGTTCAGGCGCCGCGCCGCTGCCTCCGGCGGCGAGCTGATTGAGGCGGACGGCGAGCATCGCGCGCACGCGCTCCGGGCTCCGGAGCGGCCCCGCGGATGTGGCGTGGCTGCGCAGGAGGGCCAGGGCATGTGCGTTCGCATCGTCGATGGCGATGTCGCGATTGGCTCCCACACCTGTCGATCTGCCGTACACCGCGCGTTCGGCGCTGACCTGCACCGCGTGTTCGAAGGATCGCGCAGCCCGTGATCGCGCCTCGTCGGCGAGCCGGACAGATGTCTCCCCGTATGCGAGGGCCGCGATGCCGGAACAGTTCAGACCAATGCCGTCGACGGTGATCAACACGCCTCCAGTCGATACCGGGAGATCAGGCTCGGAAAGGCGCTGTACCGGCGGCGTCGTGGGTGGCCGGTCAGCCGCCGCGCGAGCCCTGCCAGCCCTTCCAGCAACTCCGGTTCCACCACTATTCCGGCCGCGTTCTGATGGGCGCGGACCACCGTGGCGTCCACACCGACCAGGTTCACATCCACCAGTTCCTACGCACCGGTCTCGGCGATCATCGCCTCCATCAGCGCCTGGAAGCACACCACCCCATCGAACTGCTTCCGCAAGCACTCCGGTGGAAGTGCCGTTCGACAGCTGCGGGTCGTCCGTGGCCGGCCGCGCCGCACAGCGGAGCCGCGTGTGTCACAGCCCCGCGCCCCTTACGGGGCGCGGTGGAGCACCGGACTCCGCCGATGCCCCTCAGTAGGCACCGGCACCCGACCCGCGCCTACGCCGGTTGCGCAGCATGGCGTCCACCGAGAACACCGACGCCCCGGCGAGTACGAGCGGCAGCCAGGCCATCAGGTAGGGGAGGTCATTGCCGTAGTAGTACGGATCCGATGCCCAGCTCATGGTCAGCCAGAGGCTGAGGGAGATCAGGGCACCGCCGAACGCGGCAAGACGAGCGAGGAGACCGATCAGGGTGCCGATACCGACGGCGAGCTCGCCGAAGGCGATCGCGTAACCGAAGCCGACGGGATTCTTCAGGGACAGATCGACGAGTGCGGGAATCGCCGACGAGTCCCGCACCGTACGCATCAGGTCGCCCACCGACCCGGCCCCGGCGTCGGACATGAACGCGCTGTCGGTCAGTTTGTCCAGGCCCGCATAGATAAAGGTGACGCCGAGGAAGACCCGCAGCGGCAGCAGCGCGTACCTCGTGGCGGCGTCCCGCCAGTCACCACCGCCGTCGTCCATGTACCCGGAGTGCGCGTCCATCCGCATGCCGTGAGCCATCGCCCTACGCCACCTCTCCAGCCGAAGGATCCACCCCTCAAAAGACGATACGTACGACCGCAACCCCCCGCTCAACGCAGAACCGACAATTTTTCCCCACGCCCCCCAGAACGCCCCGTAAAGCCCCGAAAGACCCAGCTCGCCGGAACAAATCCCCCAACCACCCGCAGCCGCCGTCCGGGCGCGAGGGGCCGTGTCGGGATGTCCGATCGCCGCGGCAAGCTGCCCCCACCCAGCGACCCGAGAGTGGCGATCGGATGTCCCGTCGCGGCCCCGCCCACCCCCTGACCGCCAGGCGCGCCTTCAAGGGGCGCGAGGAACGGCGCGCTCAACCCCCACCGAACCCGCACCCACCCACAAACCGGCAGGCGCACCTTCAAGGGGCGCGGGGAACTGCGCGACCAGCCCCCACGAACCCGCACCCAACAACGCGCCCCCCGGCGAAGCCACAGCAGCAGCGCCCGTCACTCCGTCACATCGATCCCCACCCGATTGGTCTCCACCCCCGCCGCAGTAACCACCTGCACCTCAACCCGCCCAGGCTCCACATCAGCCGGCACCGGCACGGTAAGCACCGCATCGGACGGATTCCGGAACCCCCCGGCGACGGGCACCAGCGGCACATGCACATGCACGGCCCCGATCCGCACCACCATCCGGGACAACCGATCCGCGGTCTGGGCACCCGGCGGCACAAACCCGGCCCCCCGAATCTCGATGTCGTCCCCGGTCCGGATCGGCGCGTCCAGATCGCCCGCCTCCCGAGCCCGTACGACCGACAGAATCACCGGCCGTCCACCCTCCGCGTACTTCCCGGCGACATACGTGGCGGCCGACACCAGCACCACCACAGCCAGCGCCCACGGCAGATCCGGCAACTGCTCGGGCCGCCGGGCCAACCGCACCGCCGCGAACACCAGCGCGACCGCGCCCACCACGACGTACTGCGTATCGGCGAAGCTCCCCCGCCCCGAGTCGTCGGTGAGCAGATCCGCGGCCCGCGGCCGGTCGGCCCGCACCTTCTGCAGCCGCTGCCCGAGTACCCGCAACCCGACAACCCGCCGCACCAGCACGGCGATCCCGCACACCACGGCGAGTACGGTCACGAGCCCCGCCCCGCGGGCGAGTTCGAGACCGGCGATCAACGAGTCCCGCTCGGCCGGCGAGGACGCCATCGCGAGCCGCCCGGCCAGCACCAGCACGGCGTAGACGACGAACAGCACCCAACCCACCGCCACCGCGCGGGAGGTGGACAGCCGGTTGTCCTCACCGATCACCGGCGCCAGCACACCGCCCCGCGCCCGGTGGAACCACGAGGCCCCGGTCAGCAGCCCGGCCACGACAACCGCCGCGAGCAGCCCCGCGGTCCTGGCATGCGTCCACCCGGCCCCGATCGCGGTGAGCGCCTGCGCGACAAGCAGGACCCCCACAAGTGCCCACGCCAGGAAGGCCGTACGCCGCCAGACCAGCCCCAGCCAGACCTCCCCCTCGGCCCGCCCACGCTCGGCGACAAGGTCCGCGGACTGGGTCAACGCGTCCGACACCCACTGCCGGGACGCCCCGGCGGAGTACGCGACGGCCGCGGGCAGCCCCTGCCCCGACGCCAACTCGTCCCGCTTGGAGAGGAATTCGGCAACGGCCCGCCGATGCCCCTCGCGCGCACCGTGCGGACAGTCCCCGCAGGTGCAACCACCCCCGTGCGTGCCCCGACCGGCGCCACGCTCCCCATCACGCCCCGCGCCCTGTCTGGCCTCCTGCACCGCCACGCCCGCTGCCGCCTTCCCCGCCGCTCCGCCGAACCATCAATGACCGCACGCCACACTCATACGCCACATACGTCACCACCGCACTCCAGTCGGCCACCTCGCGTGCGTCCGACCGCGGTGCGGCGGCCCACCGCACACCCGATCCGCCGCACAACAGCCCACCGCACAGCAACTCGCCGCACACCTGCGCAGCCGCACAACTGCCTTGTGACGACAGCGCATTGTGCCGTACCCCACACCCCTCGCGGCCGCCAGGTCCGGTGAGCGCGGGTGAACCGCCCGCCCCCGTGTTGACCCGGCTGCGAGAATTTCCGTATGGCCGAGATCATCCAGCGCGACGGGACCTGGGCCTTCGACGGCAGCACGGTCCGGATCACACCGGGACTGCACCGCTCCGTGCCGCTGTTCCGGCAGACGTACGGAGAGGTCGCCGTGCCCCTCGAAGCGGTCGCGGGCGTCGTCTACGAACCCGAGCGCAAGCGCGGCCGGCTGCGGCTGAGGCTCCGCGAGGGCGCCGACCCGCTGCTCCAGGCCACCGGCGGCCGTCTCCCCGACACGGCGGACCCGTACCGGCTGGCGGTGGACATCGACCGCTCGGGGGTCGCCGAGTACATCGCGGAGGAGATCCGTCGCGCCCTGCTCCTCGAACAGATCCCCAAGGAGCCCGCCAAGTCCTATCTCCTGCCCGGCCCGCCCGTCCCCGTCTCGGTCCGCTCCAGCGACGGCGTGGTGTCCTTCGACGGCGTCCACGTCCGTGTCGACTGGAGCGACACCTCGGACCGGGTGAAGCGCGCGACGGGCCCGCGCATCATCGACGTACGCGATCTGGTGCAGGTGGAGTGGCTGCCCAACTCCGGTTACGAGGACGGTTTTCTGCGCTTCGTGACCCGCGAGACGGTGTTCTCCAAACTGCCGCCCGAGAAGGACCCGTACTCCCTCGATCTCTGGGGCAGTGCCCGCCGCGACCTGCTCACGGCCCTTGTCGCCACCGCGGTCACGGCCCGCCTCCCGCACCCGTCCGTCCGCGCCGGCGAGTACGCCCCGGGCGATCCGACCCGTCTCCCGGCCGGGCCCCAGGACGGCACACCGCGGCAGCTGTCCGCACCGCCCCCGCCGGACGACCACGACGTACTGCTGCGCCGCCTACGGGAGTTGGGCGAACTGCACCGCGACGGCGTCCTGACGGACGAGGAGTTCGCGGCGACGAAGGCGGCGGTCCTGCGCGGTTTCTAGTGGTTCCCGATAGTTCCCAACAGTCCTGTTCCCAACAGCCGTGTTCCCAATAGCTCCTAGCTGAGGAGGTCGGGTTCGCTGCGGCTGATGTCCTGCCACAGCGGCTGGTAGTTGATCCATCCCACCAGGTCCCCGCCGAGCTGCTCCCGCGTCGCCACCGCCTGCTTGTGGTCGATCAGCACCGGCCGCCCGGCCGCGCACGCGGTCAACTGCACCTGGGACGACCGCTCCATCGACAGGAACCACCAGGCCGCCGCGTCCACCGAGTCACCGACCGTCAGCAGCCCGTGGTTGCGCAGTACGAGCGCCTTGCGGGAGCCGAGCGCGGCGGCGATCCGCCGCCCTTCCTGGGCATCGACGGCGACGCCCGTGTAGGCGTCGTACAGCGCGTGGTCCTCGTAGAAGGCGCAGGACTCCTGGGTGATCGGGTCCAGCAGGTCGCCGAGCGCGGACAGCGCGCGCCCGTGCACCGAGTGGCAGTGGGCGACCGCGACGACGTCCGGGCGGGCGGCGTGCACCTGGGCGTGCACGGTGAAGGCGGCCTGATTGACGTGGTAGCGGCCCTCGATCACCTGCCCGTCCCCGTTGGCCATCACCAGATCGCTGACGGTGACGTGCTTGAACGGCATGCCGAACGGGTTGACCCAGAAGCAGTCGCTGAACTCCGGGTCGCGCGCGGTGATATGACCGGAGACCCCGTCCTCGAAACCCATCCTCCCGAAGATCCGCAGCGCCCCCGCGAGGCGTTCCTTGCGGTGCCGCCGCTCGTCGGCGAGCGACTCGTGCATGGGCGGCATGGCGAATCGCAGCTGATCGGTGGGAAGGGGCATGGGCGGTGTGGGCCCGTGCATATGTCCTCCAGCCCTGAGGTACGGACTCCTTCGCGGACTCCTTATACGGTTTACGGGCGGGAAGTTACCGTCGGTCAGCGCAGGAGAACAGAGGATGTCCGTGAAGAGAGTGCACAACCGTTGTACAAGATTGCACAACCGTTGTACGGGGTCGATGGTCTGCCTGTCCGGAGCCAACTGAACCGGTCGGGCCACTTGCACCGACGCCCCCTGGAGGACCCCCCGTGCGCAGTCACCCCCCTACGCTGCGCGGACCGCGCCCCGCGCCCGCACTCCCCGCCCGCTCATGAAGAACCCCATGAAGAGAAACGAGCGCCTGATCACGGGCCTGCTCAGGCAGGTCGCCACCCGCGACGTCGTCGTCCTCGACGACCTCGGCGGATCCCACCGCCGACTCGCCGCACTCACCTACATCGCCGTGCAGTACGGCTTCCGGTACGAGGAGACGAACAGGAACGGCCCGGCGCTCCAGGTCCGCCTGGTCCGCGACCTCCGTCCCGAGGCCCGCGAACGGAGCACGGCCGCCCTGAGCCGCCTGGCGGACGGCCGCGCCCCGGGCATGCGTCCCGGCACGCTCAAACCGCTCCCGGACGTGGCACCCGCGGTCGGGCTGCTCAAGGCCCGCATCGAGTTCGACTCGCTCGCCGACGACCTGGACTTACGCCGCAAGGCCGTCTTCATGATCGCCAGCGCGACCCTCATGGCGCTGCTGCTGATCCCCGCGGGCTGGCGGGCCTCACTCGCCGCCAGCGCCACGATGGCCCTGGTGTTCACGGTCTTCCTCCGTCTGGAGGTGGTACGGAAGGACCGGCTCGCGCGGCGGCTGCGGGCGGCCGGAATGATCTGAGGCGCCCGACCGCACGACGCCATCCCGCGACGTCATCCCACGACGGCGTCCGCCGTAAGACGACAGAAGGTGTCCGGTATCGGCGCGAGACTCGTCCCATGACGTCGAACTGGGCAGCCTTCACCGCCGCGGAACCGGACCTCGCCAAGCTGGTCGAGGAGCGGTTCGCGGCGTTCACCCACCACATCCTCGCCACCCTCCGCAAGGACGGGTCGCCGCGCACCACCGGGCTCGAAGTCCGTTTCCTGAACGGCGAGTTGTGGCTCGGCATGATGCCGGACTCGCTCAAGGCGCTGGACCTGCGCCGCGACCCGCGCTTCGCCCTGCAGGCCAATCCGGGCCCCGGCACCGAGATGGCGGGCGGCGACGTACGGATCGCGGGCCGGGCCGTCGAGGTCCACGACCCGGCCGAGCGGTCCCGGTACGCCGAAGAGGTGGAACCGCCGGAGCCGTTCCACCTCTTCCGCACCGAGCTGACGGAGGTCGTACGGACCTACGTCGAGGACGACAAGTACCTGGTCCTCAAGATCTGGCAGCCCGGAGAGCCGCTGCGCACTGTCAGGCGGACCTGAGCCCCGGGACTACTCCCGAGCCCCCGGGACCACCCGCGCTCGGGCTACTCCCACTCGATGGTGCCCGGCGGCTTGCTCGTCACGTCGAGGACGACGCGGTTGACGTCCGCGACCTCGTTCGTGATCCGGGTCGAGATCTTGGCCAGGACGTCGTACGGCAGGCGCGACCAGTCGGCGGTCATGGCGTCCTCGCTCGACACCGGGCGGAGCACGATCGGGTGGCCGTACGTCCGGCCGTCGCCCTGGACGCCGACGCTGCGCACGTCCGCGAGCAGCACGACCGGGCACTGCCAGATGTCCCGGTCGAGGCCGGCCGCGGTCAGCTCCTCGCGGGCGATGGCGTCGGCGTCGCGGAGCAGGTCGAGCCGCTCCTTGGTCACTTCACCCACGATGCGGATGCCGAGGCCGGGACCCGGGAAGGGCTGGCGCTGGACGATCTCGTCCGGCAGGCCGAGCTCCTGTCCGACCATCCGGACCTCGTCCTTGAAGAGCTTGCGCAGCGGCTCGACGAGCTCGAACTCGAGGTCCTCCGGCAGCCCGCCCACATTGTGGTGGGACTTGATGTTGGCCGTGCCCGTGCCGCCACCGGACTCGACCACGTCCGGGTAGAGCGTGCCCTGCACCAGGAAGGCGACGTCCTCGCCCGCCGCGGCCTCGGCGATGATGTCGGCCTGTGCCTGCTCGAAGACGCGGATGAACTCGCGCCCGATGATCTTCCGCTTCTCCT
This sequence comes from Streptomyces sp. NPDC050704, assembly GCF_040654355.1. NCBI lineage: Bacteria > Bacillati > Actinomycetota > Actinomycetes > Kitasatosporales > Streptomycetaceae > Streptomyces > Streptomyces sp. NPDC050704. The sequence continues at coordinate 16,071 of NZ_JBFAHW010000133.1, forward strand.
CCGGGTCGGAGACCCCGGCCAGCGCGTCGAGGAACCGCTGCTCGGCGTCCACGACCTTCAGCTGGACGCCGGTCGCGGCCACGAAGTCCTTCTCGACCTGCTCGGTCTCGCCCTTGCGCATCAGCCCGTGGTCGACGTACACGCAGGTCAGCTGCGAGCCGATGGCCTTCTGCACGAGGGCCGCGGCGACCGCGGAGTCCACGCCGCCGGACAGACCGCAGATGGCGCGCTTGGTGCCGACCTGCTCGCGGATGAGCGCCACCTGCTCGTCGATGACGTTGCCGGTGGTCCAGGACGGGGTCAGGCCCGCGCCCCGGTACAGGAAGTGTTCGAGCACCTGCTGGCCGTGCGTGGAGTGCATGACCTCGGGGTGGTACTGGACCCCGTACAGCTTCTTCTCGTCGTTCTCGAAGGCCGCGACCGGTACGACGTCCGTGGAGGCCGTGACCGAGAAGCCCTCGGGGGCCGCGCTGCACGCGTCGCCGTGGGACATCCAGACGGACTGCTCGTCGGGGGTGCCCTCGAAGAGGGTGGAACCCGACTTGGAGACGTGCAGTTCCGTACGGCCGTACTCGCGGGCACCTGTGTTGTCGACCGTGCCGCCGAGGGTGGTCGCCATCAGCTGGAAGCCGTAGCACATACCGAAGACGGGGACGCCCGCCTCGAAGATCGCGCGGTCGAGGCGGGGCGCGCCCTCCGCGTACACCGACGAGGGGCCGCCGGAGAGGATGATCGCCGCCGGGTTCTTGGCGAGCATCTCCTCGACCGGCATGGTGCTCGGCACGATCTCGCTGTAGACCCGGGCCTCGCGGACTCGGCGGGCGATGAGCTGGGCGTACTGCGCACCGAAGTCGACGACCAGAACGGTGTCGGGGGCGGCTGGGGTCGCTGATGACACGGGTTGCCTTCCGGCGGTTCGCTGAGGGGCTGTGCTGCCGAGTCTAACGGGGTGTGCGGGGACCACGTCCCGTCGCCCGGGGAGCACGTTCCGTCCCCGGGTTGGACGGCATCCCGCGACCGTGCATACTGACCCCATGCTCACGCACGAGACCTTCGTCTTTACCTATGGCAACCGGCCCACCGGCTGCCATGGTCGTGCTGCTTGAGCAACTGACAAGCGACTTCCCAGGCGCCCCGGGCCGACAAGGCCCGGGGCGCCTGCGTTTTCCGGACCTCGCCGCTCCGGGGCACCCCGCTCGAAACCCACGCGAACCATTCGAGCCCATTCGAAGAGGAGCCCCACCATGGCCGACGTAATCGACAAGACCGGCGCCCGTACCGACGAGGCCGCCGACGTGATCTCCGGTGCCCGCGAGCGCATCGACGCGCTCGACGACCGGATCATCGGTCTGGTCCAGGAACGCATGGCCGTCTCGGCGGTCATCCAGGAGGCCCGGATCGACTCCGGCGGCCGCCGGGTGAACCTGTCGCGCGAGATGGAGATCCTCGGCCACTACAGGGACGCGCTCGGCAAGCCGGGCACCTCGCTCGCGATGACTCTGCTGGAGCTGTGCCGGGGCCGTATCTGAGGACCGGATCCGGGGACCGTATCCGAGGACCGAAGCGCCTACGACTTTCGCGTACGACGGACGTCCGGTGCACGCACGTGCGCATGCCCTCTCACTCGTACGGCACGTGACCGTCCCGCGGCGGGCTTCGTTGGTCCCGGTGTTCCGCCTACGGGAATCTGCGCAAGGGCGGTCGAAACGGTTGCGAAGGCCGCGGCCCATCGAGCACGATGCGTAGAACAATCCCCGGTCCCGAAAACACACAACTCCATTGGACCGACTTACCGCCATTGGTCGATACCACGCGCACTCCCCCCGTGCGCCGGGGCGCCGACCGGCGGTCGAGCCAACAAGCGGCGCTACCCCCCGGCGCCGCTCCCCAGGCACCGGCGCTGCCCTGACGTCGGTGCTGACCGAGAAGGGCCCCGTGGATCCGTCCCACGGGGCCCTTCGTCTGTCCGCCGGGCTGCCTCAACCCGTCAGCCCTCAGCCGGTCAGCCGGTCAGCCCTCAACCCGTCGGTCCTCAGCCGGCTGCCTTCCTCAGCTTGGCGAGCTGTGCCTCGATGACCTTTTCCGGGACCTCGGCCTTGTCGGCGTCCAGCATGTTCATCGAGGCGAAGACCGCCAGTGTCGTGCCGTCGCGCACGACCGTGTACGCGGCGGGCACGGTCGCGCCCTCGATCGAGGCCACCAGCCGGTAGGCGACGGAGTCGTCGCCGAGCCCGGGGTCGGCCAACACCTTGACCTCGGTGTACTTGTAGCCGGTGTGCTCGTACGCGGTGCACTTGTCCGTGGCCTCGCGCAGCCCGGCGAGCACCTCGTCGGCGTCGCCGGACCCGTACGAGAAGAGGACGAGCGTGGTCACCGAGGCGTCCGTCTCGTCCTCCGCGCCGACGCCGCGGCTGACCGCGGCCCGCGAGCCCGGGTCGGTGGTGGACAGGAACATGTCGGCGACCGGCTGACACGCGGCCGGGGCCGCCGGGACGGACTGCCCCTGGAGGTCGCCGATCCCCGAGTCCCCGATCTTGAAGCCCTTGACGTCCCCCGTCCTGATCGCGGCCTTCTCCAACTGCGCCTCGGTCAGGGGCCCGTCAGGATCGCGTACGGGCTCCTTCACCTCGTCGGCCGCCCCCGCGGTCTCCGTCGACGCCCGCTCGGCCGCCTTCCCGTTCTTCGCGGAGTCGTCGTCACCGCGACCCCCGCCGCCCCCGCCGCAGGCCGCGGTGAGTCCCAGCGCGGCCGCGACCGAAGCGGCCGCGGCGGCCTTCAGAATCCGGGACTTCCTTGCGTTCACGTGTACTTTCACGTTCCCATCCTGGCGGTGCCAAGCGGCCGCGGTCACGTCCGGGAGACCGTCCCGCAGGCGTCCGTCCCGGAGTCGGGGATCTCACGGCTGCGGTCGTACGGGTCGACCGCGGGCCCGGTCGGCGCCGCGCCCGTGGGGGCGGTCGAGGCGAACTCCGGGTGCAGGAAGCCGTCGTACACGTCACAGGCGGAGTTGGCGACGTCCCGGTCATGGCGGACGATCGTCAGCCTGCCCGGTGTGATCTGGTACTTGGCGGGGTCGAGGACTTCCAGTTCGAGGACGCGGCGGACGATGGTGCGGGTCACCTCGGTGGATTCCGGGTCGGCCGGGGCCAGCGCGTAGACGAAGGTGTAGTCGGCGTGGATGGCCACGGCTCCGTCCCGGCCCGCCTTGAAGGTCGTACGGCCACGGGTCTTGACCACGTCACCGACGAGCCGCACCTCGGCCGGGTCGAAACGGCTGAAGAGCGCCAGCGGATCGTTGTCCTCGCCGGGCTCGCGCAGCCAGGACCTGGCGTCGGCGAGCATCTCGGGCTGCTTCGGGTCGATGACCTTGTCGAGCACGGTCTCGGGGGTGCCGCCGCGCAGGGTCTTCCGGTCGAGGTTCGCGTCGATGAGGAGGGACTTGGTCTGCTCCAGGGCCTGAGCGACCTGCGTCTTGGAGAACACGCCGACGGCCGTCGCCTCCGGCAGGACGATTCCGGCCGCGTTGTCCGCGTACCGCAGGGCCGGGGAGCCGGCGAACGGCCGGTCGAGCGTGGCGGTTCCGGCGGCAGCGGAAGGGGCGGCGGTCGGGGGCGCGGTCTCCGCGGGCAGCGGGGTCGCGGAGCCCGAGCCGTCCGAACCCGTGCCGAACAGGTCACCGGGCAGCAGGGACGGCTTCATGGCCACCAGGACCACCGCGAGCGCGAGCGGGACGCCGATGACGGCCCACACCTTGCGGCGCCGGGCCGAGCGCCTGTCCCGCGCCCCCGAGGCGGGGTTCGTCCGCCACCCCGCGGGCAGTTCGCCGCGCGCCTCCTGCTGCCGCAGCCGCTCGGTCACCATGCGGGCGCGCGCCGACGGCTCCTTGGGCGCCTCGGACGTCCGGATGTCCCGCTCACTGTCCTGGACGAACCGCTCCCACACGTCGTCCGGTATGGACCCCCCGGACTCGTCGGGTGCCTTCCCGGACGGCTCTGACGGCTCGGACGGCTTCTCGGCCACGGCGCTCGCGCCTCTCCCCCATGATCGGCTTACTGGTCGACCTGATCGACTCGCCGACCGGCTCGCTCGACGGTCGAGCGACGAACAGTTCTAAGCCGTGGGTACGGGAATTCACAAGTCCGGCCCGGATGTGATCCAGCCCACATAAGAATTGTGTGAGTTCGGGGACAACCCTTCACAGGGGTCACAGGTCTCACTTGCGAAACCAACGGCCATAACCCGCGCCCGCCACGCGGAGGCCTCCCAAATCTCGTACCGCGACGAAGCGGTGCACCGGACTTTCCGAGGTCTTCATGAAGCTTCGCCGTGTCATGGCCGCTGCGGCCACGACGGCTGTCATAGCCCCGCTCGCGCTGCTGTCGGCTCCGGCCGCCTTCGCGACGGACCCGTCTCCGAGCACGTCCACATCCGAGTCGGCGAGCCCGTCGCCGTCCACGTCCGCGTCGCCGACGGATTCCACTCCGTCTCCCAGCACCTCCGTTTCGGAATCCCCGAGTGGGTCGGCTCCGACCCCGAGCACCTCCGTGTCCGAGTCCTCCCCGGCGCCCAGCACCTCGGTTCCCGAGGAGTCGGAGGAGCCGGACCCGGAGCCGTCCGTCTGTGAGGACACCAAGGTCGACGTCAGCTTCACCGGTCTGCCGGGCAAGATCGCCGTGGGCAGCGGCTGGCACAAGTTCTCGCTGAACGTCCTCAACTCCTCGGACTCGACGCTCCAGGACCTCGACTTCCTCGCCGGTGCCTCCGGCGACAAGGACGGCACGGACCTCTTCAAGAGCAAGCAGGTCCAGCTTCAGGCCTGGGACCCGGACGCGAAGGTCTGGGACAACGTCGACGAAGAGGGTTACGCGGTCGGCTTTGTCGGCTACACCGACGAGCTCAAGCCCGACTACGAGGTCAACGTCCCGCTGCGCGTCAACGTGAAGTCCACCGCTCCGGTCGGCTCGGCCTTCTCGCTCGGTGCGACGATCTACGGTGACGCCGACGCGGAGTGCACGGGCTTCGGCGAGGTCGCGTACAAGTTCCAGATCGTCGCCGCGGGCACGGACACCGACGGCACCAAGCCGCAGGAAGGCGGCAAGGCTCCGATCACGGAGCAGAAGCCGGACAAGAAGACCACGCCGCAGGTCGTCGGCAACCTCGCCGAGACCGGTTCCAACTCCGCCCTGCCGACCATCGGTCTCGTCGGCGGCGCCGCCGTCGTCGCCGGTGTCGGCGCGGTGTTCGTCGTGCGCCGCCGGAAGGCCGGCGTCGACGCGTAAGCGCTCCGCTGGGGGCGCGGTGGGGATCTGCGGGCCGGTGGGGGCCGGTCGCGCAGTTCCCCGCGCCCCTGGATAAGGGGCTGCGCCCGCTTTATTCAGGGGCCCGCGGCTGAATGGGCGTGACTCGCTTTGCGTAAGACGATGAAGGACCTGCGCTCGGAGGGGGGTGCAGGTCCTTCGTTGTTCCCGGGTCGGGGTTACTTCTTCGGTGGCATCGTCGGCATTCCCAGGAACGGCAGTCTCAGTGCGCCGAAGGCGTCCTCGGGGACTGCGGGGGCGAGGGGGGCGACCGGCTTCAGGCGTTCGTATGCCGCGCTCTGGGCCGGACGCGGGTCCGCCTCACCCTTGTTGGGCCAGTACGACATCGCGCGCTCGGCCTGTGCGGTGATGGTCAGGGACGGGTTGACGCCCAGGTTCGCGGAGACCGCGGCGCCGTCGACGACCGAGATGCCCGGATGCCCGTACAGCCGGTGGTAGGGGTCGATGACACCCTCGTCCGCGGACGCGCCGATCGGGCAGCCGCCGAGGAAGTGAGCGGTCAGCGGGGTGCCCATCAGCTCGCCGACGTTCGAGCCCGCGAAGCCGTTGATCTCGGCGGCGATCGCGGCGGCGCCCTCCGAAGCGGCCCTGATCTGCTTGGGGTTGGGGGCGCCATGGCCCTGACGTGCCGTCAGCAGGCCTTTGCCGGCGCCCTTCGGCTTCAGGTACGTCGTCAGGGAGTTGTCGAGGGACTGCATCACCAGGCCGATGATGGTCTTCTCCGACCAGCGGCGGTTGGAGATCGAACGGCCCACCAGGAGCGGGTGTTTCACGGCGTTCAGGAGCCAGCCGAGGACCCTCGACGAGCCCGCGCCTTTCGCGTAGGGGACCTGGATGATCGACAGGCTGCCCATCGAGTTCGAGCCCTTGCCGTAGCGGACGGGCTCGATGTGGGTGTTCGCGTCCGGATGGATCGAGGACGTGATCGCGACCCCGCGGGTGAAGTCGACCTTCGCCTCTCCGGTGACCTTGCGGTAGCGGCGGTCACTGGTCTGCGCGCCCACCAGGGCCTCGGAGTTGGTGCGGGTCAGCTCGCCCAGCCTGCCCGAGAGGTACGGCAGTTGACCGCTCGCCCTCATGCGGTGCAGCAGGGTCTGGGTGCCGTACGTGCCGGCGGCGAGGACGACCCGGCGGGCCTTGAAGGTCCGGCCCCGGCCCTTGCGCCGCTGGTCGGTCGGGAGCGTCGCGACGGCGTAGCCGCCCTGTGAGTCGTCGGTGACGGAGACGACGGTGGTCATCGGGTGGACGACCGCGCCCGCCTTCTCGGCGAGGTACAGGTAGTTCTCGTTGAGGGTGTTCTTCGCTCCGTGCCGGCAGCCCGTCATGCACTCGCCGCACTCGTTGCACGCGGCGCGGGCCGGTCCCGCACCGCCGAAGTACGGGTCCTCGACCCGCTCTCCCGCCGCGGCCTTCGCGGTCCCGTCGGCGTCCTCGCCGTCACCGAAGAAGACACCGACCGGCGCCATGTGGAAGCTGTCGCCCACGCCCATCCGCTCGGCGGCCGCCTTGAGATGGACGTCCGAGGGGGTCATCGTCGGGTTGAGCCGCACGCCCAGCATCCGCTGGGCCTGGTCGTAGTACGGCTTCAGCTCCTCCTGCCAGTCGGTGATGTCCTTCCACTGCGGGTCCTCGAAGAAGGGCTTCGGCGGTACGTAGAGGGTGTTGGCGTAGTTGAGCGACCCGCCGCCTACGCCCGCGCCCGCCAGCACCATCACGTTGCCCAGGAGATGGATGCGCTGGAGGCCGTACATGCCGAGTCTGGGCGCCCAGAGGTAGTTCTTGATGTCCCAGGAGTTCTTGGGGAGCGTGCCCGGGGTGAAGCGGCGGCCCGCTTCCAGGACACCTACGCGGTAGCCCTTTTCCGTGAGGCGTAGGGCGGTCACCGATCCGCCGAAGCCGGAACCTACGACAATGACGTCGTAGTCGTAAGTGTCCTGAGGCACGTGTGCTCCTCGTTGAGTGTCCGTGCAGGTTGTGTGTGGCTGGTCGCGCTCACGCGGCGGAGCCGCAAATCGATACAGTCCCGCGCCCCTGAAGGGGCGCCTACCGGAACCGGAATGCCTTCATCACCCTCAGACTCCGGCTCATGAACTGCGCGTACTTCTCGTCGTCCATCCCCAGCGACGGGCCCATCGGCAGCAGCCGCTGCTGGGCGACGGTCTGCGCCTCGGTGTACTTGAGGATGCCCTCGGAGCCGTGCCGGCGGCCGAGGCCGGAGTCCTTCATGCCGCCCATCGGCGACTGGACGCTGCCGTACGCGGGCGCGTAGCCCTCGTTGATGTTGACCGTCCCGGTGCGGAGCCGGGCGGCGACCTTGGCACCGCGGCGGCCGTCCTTCGTCCAGACCGACGAGTTGAGGCCGTACGGCGTGGAGTTGGCGAACTCGACCGCCTCGTCCTCGTCCTTGAAGCGGTAGAGGGAGACGACCGGTCCGAAGGTCTCCTCGTTGCACACGGCCATCGGCGCCTCGACGCCGTCGAGGATGGTGGGCTCGAAGAAGTACGGACCGATGTCCGGGCGCGCGACACCGCCCGCGACGAGCGTCGCCCCCTTGGCGACAGCCTCCTCGACGTGCCGGGTCACCGTCTCCAGCTGGCGCTCGCCGACCAGCGAGCCCATCTCGGCGCCGTACGCGAGGGACCTGCCGAGCCGCATCGCCTTCGTACGCGCGGCGAACCGCTCCATGAAGGCGTCCGCGACCGACTCATGGACGTACAACCGCTCGATGGAGATGCAGAGTTGGCCCGCGGACGAGAAGCAGGCGCGGACCGCGCCGGCCGCCGCCTTGTCGAGGTCGGCGTCCTCCAGGACCAGCATGGCGTTCTTGCCGCCGAGTTCGAGGGAGACGCCGATGAGGCGGGCCGCCGCGCCCTGGGCGACCTCGCGGCCCGTACGGGTGGAGCCGGTGAAGGAGACGTAGTCGGCGTGCTTGACGACCTCCGGGCCGACGACCGGGCCTTCACCGAGGACGACCTGGAAGACGTCGGCAGGCAGGCCCGCCTCGATCAGCAGGTCGCGGGCCCAGAGGGCGGTGAGGCAGGTCTCGGTGTCGGGCTTCATGACGACGGCGTTGCCCGCGACGAAGGCGGGGAGCGCGTCGCCGACGGAGAGCTCCAGGGGGTAGTTCCAAGGGGCGATCTGGCCGACGACACCGCGGGCGTGACGCAGTTCGGTGACCTTGGTGAGGGTCGGCATGGCGCCCGCGTGCCGCTTGGGCCGGAGGTAGGAGGGGGCCCTGCGGCCGTAGTGCCGGGCCGCGACGACCACGGCCTGCACCTCCTCGTGCGCGTGCAGGCGGGCCTTGCCGGTCTCCAGCTGGATCAGGTCGAGGACCTCGGCCTGGCGGGCGAGCACCAGGTCGTGGAAGCGGAGCAGGACGGCGGCGCGCTGCCGGACGGGCGTCGCCTCCCAGACGGACTGGGCGGCGCGGGCCCGCTCGAAGGCCTGCTCCACGTCCTCCGGAGTGGACTCGGGCAGGTCGGCCAGCTTCTCGCCGGTGAAGGGCGTGTGGTTGGCCGTGCGGCCGGAGCCGACCACGCCACGCGTGAGCTGGGCGATCAGCTCCGGCGTGACCACGTCGGCAGCCGTGCGGGCGCCCTCGGGGGCGGGCGCGAGAGGGTTGGTGCCGGTCTGTGCCGGGGCCTGTTCCGGGGCTTGCGAGTCCGTCATGAGCCGCAGGCTATGCCCGGTCGGGGCGCTTTGGGTACCCGGCGGTAACAGGGTTTCACGGAGTACACACACGACGCCAGTGACCACTGGCAAGGAATGACCTGATCAGGGAGGTGTCCAGCGACGATCAGTGCCCGGCCGAAGGATCGGCGCGCGGCGACCACTTCCTGGTCCCGCCGATCTCAAGACGGTCGCGCGCACCCTTGTAGACCGCCGTGCCCTGTTTCTCGTTCGACGTCCCCTTCGGCATGTCCACGCGCAGCTCGTACATCCGGTCGTCGTCGGTGCGGATCATCAGCTCCATGACGCGGTTCGGCGTACCTCTGTTGACATAGGTGGTGTCGACGAGCACGGCCTCGTACCCGTGGAAGGACGTCCGCGTGAACTGCGACTTCGACTCCCCGTATCCCGCCCAGGCGTCGGCCGACTCCTTGGCCTCGTCCATCGGCGAGCGCGGCGCCTCGTCCCACTGGGTGAGTCGGACCTGGATGATCTGGTCGTCGTCGTAGATCGCCGTGAGCGGGTCGTCGGCGGCGTCGCCCGGCTCGCTGACGCGTGCGTACTGCCCGGGGAGGGAGAGGACGGCGTTCAGTTCCGTCTCCTCGTGGGCGACCCAACTGTCTTCGGGAGAAGTTGAGTTCTGGCCCGCCGTGATGGGCGCCGACGGACTGCCCCCTGCGACGGTTGCGTCGCCGTCGTCGTCGGTGAGCGAGGTGCCGAGCCAGACTCCGCCCGCTATGAGGACGGCGCCGCCGAGCGTGCCCGCGGCCAGGCGGGCGGCGGAGCGCCTGCGTTCGCGGGGTACGGCGTCGGGGAGTACGGCCTCGGGCGGTTCCTGCGAGGTGAGCGCCGGCGTATCGCCCGCCTTCGCCGGGGTGGGCGCCTTCGCCATTTCGGACGTCTCGTCCGGATCCGGGGTGGACCCCGGGTCCGGGGTGGAGGGCCGACCGAGCCGTACGGTCCCCGCGTCGTCCGCGAACTCCCGCAGCGCGGCGGCATTCTGGGGAGCCGCCAGGGCCTCCCGCGGTACGGGCCATCCCTCGGCCACCGCCTCCAGTACGGCCGTGACCTTCTCCGCGTCCGGTCTCTCGGCCGGGTCCTTCGCCAGGAGCCGCACGATCAGCGGTCCGAGTGGCCCCGCCCGCTCGGGTTCCGGGAGTTCGGCGGACAGGATCGCGGCGAGCGTGGACTCCGGCGACGTACGCCGGAACGGGGACCCGCCCTCGACGGCGGCGTACAGCAGGACACCCAGGGACCACAGGTCGGAGGCGGGTCCGGCGCCGCGCCCCGACATGCGCTCGGGCGCGATGAACTCCAGCGAGCCGACGAACTCGCCGCTCACCGTGAGGGATTCCTCGCCCTGGATGTGGGCGATGCCGAAGTCGGTGAGGACGACCCGGCCATGCCGTCCGAGCAGCACGTTGGCGGGTTTCACGTCCCGGTGCACGATCCCGACGGTGTGCGCGGCGTCGAGGGCGCCCACAACGGCCAGCCCGATGCGCGCGGCCTCGGCAGGGTCGAGGGCGCCCTCCTGCAGCACCTCTTCGTACAGCGACCTCCCCCGGATCAGCTCCATGACGATCCAGGGGAGCCCGTCCTCGACGACGACGTCATGGATGGCGACGGCGGCGGGATGATCGACGCGAGCGGCGGCCCGCGCCTCGCGGTAGAGCCGGTTGGCGGCCCGCTGATGGACGGCGTCCTCCGGATCGCCGGGCAACCGCGGCTGCTTGACGGCGACTTCACGCTCGACGAGCTCGTCGACGGCCCGCCATACGGTGCCCATGCCCCCGGAGCCGATGCGCTCGGCCAACCGGTAACGGCCGCCGATCAGACGCCCCGCCTCATTGCTCATGTCACATGATTACCGTGCTGGGCCGATCCCTGTCGACGTCCGCCCGAAGCCGCGCCGAAGACCTGCCGCCGCGCCCCGGGCGGGAGCGCCGTCAGCCCCTGGGGCGGGCCTGGTCCCGGTCCCAGTCCCGGTCCCGGGAAGAGGTCCGGTGCTTGGGAAGCGCCGTACGTCCCACCGCCGCCGCGAGCTTGCGCAGTCGGCGCCAGTCCATGGGCGGCTTGGGCTCCGGGACGCCGGGCCGGTTCCGGGGAACACGGACGCGCAGGGCGCCGGGCTCGATACGGCACCGGACCGGCGTGGGAAGGAGCAGGGCCTCGCCGTCGACGCCGACCTCGATCTCCGGGCGGTCGGCGGCAGACCGCCGACGACAACCAGCTCTGGAACCTGGAGGTGCAGGTCGAGAAGGGCGGGCCCGGC